>JAZSRD010000099.1:0-2045 GCA_045538295.1 Eubacteriales bacterium | reverse complement strand
CGATCCGACTTTGTTGATGATATGCAATTACTTCGGAATTGATGAGATACAAGGCTTCGCCTTGATTTATATGCAGAAAAGTGATATAATCTGTTCGAAAAACAAGAATTTATCAAACTGAATAATGTATATAAAGGGTGTTACTTCGGTAGCGCCCTCTTTTGTTTGAAACTCTGCCAATAAAACTTTGCAAAAAGTTATTGACAAGTTTACTTGGCAATGTTATAATAATGACAAGAAAACTTGTCAAAGGAGATTTGTTATGAACAAAGATGAAATTTTGAAGATAAGCCAGCAGGAAAACAACGGAAAACTTGATGAACGAGAGTTAGCAGCATTTGGTAAAGCATCGCGAGCCGGTATGTTTGTCGGTGAATTGCTTTGTGTTGCTTTAATCCTTGTTAGCGAATTTGTTTTGAATATGCCAGAACTCGCATTGTTTGGGTGGATGGTGTATTTTGCTATGCAAGGTAGTAGCAATATTGTTTTATTTAAGTATTTGAAAACTCCCGCTAAGCTAATCTATGGCATTATCGAAATTGCTTTTGCTGTTGCATTCGCTGTTGCGATTGTATTTAAGGCGGTGGCATAAATATGGATGATAAATTGATATTAAAAAACGGTTTGAAAGATGCTCGCAGTGAAAAAGGATTATCTCAACAACAATTAGCAGAAATGGTAGGTGTTTCACGAAACACAATCAGTTCAATTGAAACCGGACAGTTTAATCCGACCGCAAAGCTTGCATTAGTTTTATGCATAGCATTGGATAAAAAATTTGAAGATTTATTTTTCTTTTAATTAAATTCCAATTTATCGAATAGGTGATATTTGTTTAGAAAAGGGTTTTAGGTTCTCCTAACAAGAGACATTTGGGCGCCTAAATGTCCTGCTTGTTATGGTATGAGACAAATATTAAACGGATGTGTAGAATTTCTGCACATCCGTTTTACTGTTTCAAAAAATATTTTAATAGTGATATTGTGAGACAGGTCTCACAGTGTTATTTTGCCTATCGGCAAAGTGATATTAAAACCTTTCGGTTTTAGTGATATTTTATTCGCTCCTAAACTCGCAAAGCGAATAACACTCGGCTTTTAGCCGAATATAACTGCGAAGCAATACAACTCGCCGTAAGGCGAATAAAACTGGCGTTGTATCCTTACGGGTACAACGCCTAAGTCTGTGCTTTTTTTATTTCTGAATCGCTGCAGCGCCCAATGCCGTGGCAAAGGTGGCATCTTTGGGGATGATAAAGGGGATCCCGTGGAGCGCTTCAATACCGTCGAAGATCTCTCTGCCTTGGGGCAGGGCGGTAAGGGAGCCGGTTACGATCACCTTTTTAAAGCCCCGTGCCTTGGCAGTAAATGCTGCCATAACACCGGCAGTTTGAAAGATCATGTTGATCAAGCCTAAGGCCAGGTCGCCCTTGGTGGCGGTGGTCTTGATCCGCCCAAAGTTGGAGGCGGTTACATTTTTGGGCAGGGTGGAGATGTTTTCGTTGCTAATATCCTGCACCGAAAGATCCACGTGGGAGAGATCACCGGTTTCGGCAAGGGCCATAATGGCATCAAAATGGGTTTCGCCCAAAAGCTCTTGGGAGAGCCCGATCAGCGTTCCGCCGCCTACGCCGCTACCGCCGATGTGCTCAATTTTGTTTCCCTTGGCATACACGAATGCGGTGCCGGTGCCCATGCTTACCACCAGGGCATCCTCTTCCTCTGCCAGCAGTAAGCCGCCCTTGCCAATGGCGGCAAATTCGTTGACCTTATGGGTAGGAATGCCGTAAATATCTTCTTGGATCAAGGAGGCACCCACGCCGGTGAGCACGATCTTTTCCACATCCTGCAGTTTTAAATTATATTGGTGCAGCAAATTACCCACAGCGCCGTAGAGGGAGGTAAGCTGATCCCCCGCTCGCACCTGGAGCATGCCGATCACCTTTTGGTCAAAGGCAACGATCTTGGTGGTGGAACCACCCACGTCTACGCCTAAAATAACAGCCATTGTTTCACGCCCTTTACTTGGATTGGTTTTATTATAAG
>JAZSRD010000074.1:0-11765 GCA_045538295.1 Eubacteriales bacterium | reverse complement strand
GAATGCGAGGGCGACGAGATCTTTTCCTACCTCGGCGACGTCTGGGAACAGATGAAACGCGCGATCCACGAAGAGCTTGTGACCACCGGCGTGCTGCCGGGCAGCCTCGGAACGCGCCGCCGCGCCCAGATCCTCCACAACCAGCGCCATATCGACGAATCGGCGCAAACGCGCGAAAACCGTCTGGTCTGCTCGTACGCGTTTGCCGTCAGCGAGCAGAACGCCGCCGGCGGGACGATCGTTACCGCGCCGACGTGCGGCGCATCCGGTGTTGTGCCGTCGGTGCTGAAATATATGCAGGAAACGCGCGGTTTTTCCGACTATCAGGTTGTCAAGGCGCTTGCCACGGGCGGCGTGATTGGCAATCTGATCAAAACCAACGCCTCTATTTCTGGGGCAGAGTGCGGCTGCCAAGCAGAGATCGGCACCGCATGTGCCATGGCAGCGGCAGCGTTGGGCGAGCTGTTTGGGCTGCATCTGGATAAGATCGAATATGCGGCGGAGATTGCCATTGAGCATCATTTGGGGCTTACCTGCGATCCCATTGGCGGGCTGGTGCAGATTCCCTGCATCGAGCGGAATGCAGTGGCTGCCATGCGTGCCATCAATGCGGTAAACCTGGCAAGCTTTTTAAGCAGTACCCGAAAGATCTCTTTGGATAAGGTGATCGTAGCTATGAAAGAAACCGGGCGGGATCTCCGTGCCGCTTATCGGGAAACCTCCGAGGGCGGTATGGCAAAGATCGAAATTTAAAGTAATTTTGTTGCAATTTGGAATTTGTGATGTTATAATATTTTTTAACAGTTTTTAAAACTGAAATTTTTATAGGTGTGGTGAAAAAAGAAATGCAAGTTAAAATCAACGGTCAGATGATCGAAACAGAAGCCGGCAAATCGGTATTCGATGTTGCCTTTGCTCTGGACCCTGCAGTTGCCCGGGAAGCCCTTTGTGCTACCGTCAACGGAGAGGTTCGGGAATTGACTTATGTTCCTACAGAAGGGGATGAGGTCACTACCCTTACTTTTGCAGATGAGCAAGCAAGAAAGGTCTTCTGGCACACCACATCCCATGTGCTGGCACAGGCTGTTAAGCGTTTGTTCCCCGGTGCAAAATTGGCGATCGGTCCTGCTATCGATACCGGTTTCTATTATGATTTCGAGGTAGAAAAACCCTTTACTGCCGAAGATCTGCAAAGAATTACGGCAGAGATGAAAAAGATCGTAAAAGAGCGGCTGCGCCTCACGCGGTTCGAACTTTCTGTTGAGGAAGCTAAAGAACTGATGAAGGACGAGCCTTACAAAGTGGAACTCATCGAAGAGCATGCCGGAAAAGGGGAGAAGATCTCCTTCTACCGCCAGGACGATTTTACCGATCTGTGCGCCGGCCCCCATCTTTTTGATGTTTCTAAGATCAAAGCCATTGCCCTGTTAAGCTCCACCGGTGCTTATTGGCGGGGCGATTCCAACAGAACCATGCTCCAAAGAATTTACGGTGTATCTTTCCCGAAAGCTGCCGAATTGGAAGCACATCTGGCTCAATTGGAGGAAGCCCGCAAGCGGGACCATAACAAACTGGGTCGTGAGTTGGAATATTTTACCACCTCCGAACTGATCGGTCAGGGCCTGCCTATCATGCTGCCCAAGGGTGCTAAAGTAATTCAGCAACTGCAGCGCTGGGTAGAGGACGAAGAAGAAAAGCGCGGCTATGTGATGACTCAAACACCTTTGATGGCAAAGCGGGAGCTGTATAAGGTTTCCGGTCACTGGGATCATTATCGGGACGGTATGTTTATTTTAGGCGATCCCGACGATGAGGAAAAAGAGTGCTTTGCACTGCGCCCCATGACCTGCCCCTTCCAATATCAGGCATATCTGAACAGAATGCGCTCCTACCGGGATCTTCCCATGCGGATGGGCGAAACCTCCACTTTATTCCGTAATGAGGATAGCGGCGAGATGCACGGCTTGATCCGGGTGCGTCAGTTTACCATCTCCGAGGGTCACCTGGTGCTTCGTCCCGATCAGTTGGAAGAAGAATTTAAGGGTTGCCTGGATCTGGCAAACCATATGCTGGATACTTTGGGGCTGCGGGAGGATTGTTCCTACCGTTTCTCCCAGTGGGATCCTGCCAACCCCGGCAATAAATACGAGGGCACTCCCGAGCAGTGGGAAATGGCTCAAAACACCATGGAAAAGATCTTGAATAATCTGGGTGTGGACTACACCGTTGGTATCGATGAAGCCGCTTTCTACGGTCCTAAACTGGATATTCAGATCAAGAATGTATTCGGTAAAGAGGATACCCTTATTACCATTCAAATCGACATGTTACTGGCAGAAAAGTTCGGCATGGAATATGTGGATGCCGACGGTCAGAAAAAGACCCCCTACATTATCCACCGTACTTCTATCGGTTGCTATCAGCGTACCCTGGCGTTGCTGATCGAAAAGTATGCCGGCGCTCTGCCTACCTGGATGGCACCCACCCAGGTGCGTGTGTTGCCCATCAGCGAGCGAACCATGGAAAAGGCTACCGAGATCTATCAGCAATTGCGGAGCGCAGGTCTTCGGGCAGAACTGGATGAGCGGAACGAGAAGATCGGTTATAAGATCCGGGAAGCCCAGCTGCAAAAGATTCCCTATATGGTGATCATCGGCGAAAAAGAAGCCGAGGCAGGCACTGTTTCTGTGCGTGGTCGTCACGACGGCGATCTGGGCTCCATGCCTGTTGCCGATTTCATCACCCTGATCAAAGAGGTTATCGAAACCAAGGCTAAAAAGTAAAAATAACAAAACAAAAAACGGCACAGTGTAAAATTACACTGTGCCGTTTTTGGCTTTATACCTTGAAAAATCGCTGTAAATTGTAGCGCTGGATGGCCCGCATAAAGGGTACGCCAATGGCAAAGCATATCACAAACTCGCTCACCGTTACCTCTGCCATCATGGTCATTAAGGCACCCCATTCAAAGTGCCCTACGATCATGTATACCAGCATGGTGCCGATGATCAGCCCATTAAAAAGAATAGGCCAGAGGGGAGCGATTAATAGGTGCTTACTGCGGTAGGTGAAGTAGGCGGCGATCAGTGTTGCCAGGGTGCCGAAAACCACATCCCATACCGTGGAAAAAAGCAGGTTGGAAAGCAGGCAGCCAATGGTCACACCGGGGATCGCCCATGGGGTAAAAAAAGGTAATAAGGTAAGCACCTCGGCGATCCGAAATTGGATAGGCCCAAAGGCGATCTGCCCAAAGGGTAGGGTCAGCACTACATAGAGCGCAGCGATCAGGCCGGTCAGAGCCAGCCCGCGTACAGGGAATTGCTTTTTCATTCAGTTTTCTCCTTAGTAAATATTTTAAGTCCGGAGCAGGAAGTAATTTCGACGGACTAAACAATTTTTACGCCTCGTTTGGGGCTTTGTGATTTTTAGGATAATTTTTCGATACCGGCTTTAATTCTGTTCAGGGTATCTTCCTTGCCCAAAAGGTAGGCCAACTCCACGCCGCCGCCGGGGGTGAACTGCTTGCCGGAAAGGGCGGTGCGCAGGGGCCACAGGATCAAGCCGTTCTTTACCTCCAATTTTGCAATCAGATCGAAAAGGGCGGTGTGAATATTTTCCTGAGTCCAGTCGGTCAATGCCTCCAGCACCGGTAGAATGGCGTTTAAGGATTCCAGAGAATTCTCCGGGTTGGTCTTCATCTTTTTATGAGTATACAGTGCAATATCGTAGTCGGGCAGAGTATCCATAAAGTCGATCATTTCGGGGATCTCGTTCAGGATTTGGGTGCGGCCCTGGAGCAACGCTGCCAAAGCGTCAAAGTCGATGTCGGTGCGCTTTACCGATTTCTCAATAAAGGGCATTGCCTTCTCTTTAAATTCCTCGGCAGGCATGGCTTTGATATATTCACCGTTAAGCCAAGCCAACTTTTCATTATCAAAAATCGCAGGAGATTTGGAGATGCCGGCAATATCAAACTCTTGGATCAATTCTTCCAAGGTGAATTTTTCTTGCTCGCTCTTGGGCGCCCAGCCCAACAGTGCAATATAGTTGAGCACCGCATCTTTCAGATAGCCTTTTTTGATCAGATCTTCGTAAGATGCGTCGCCGTTGCGCTTGGAAAGCTTATTTTGTGCATCCTTCATAACGGGAGCGCAGTGGATATATTTGGGGATCTCCCAACCGAACGCTTCGTAAAGCAGGTTATATTTGGGGGTTGAGGAGAGGTATTCCTTGCCCCGTACCACATGGGTGATGTTCATTAAGTGATCATCTACCACGTTGGCAAAGTTGTAGGTGGGCAGACCGTCGGTCTTCACCAGGATCTGATCGTCCAGTTCACTGTTGTCCACGGTGATCTCACCGTATACTTCGTCCACAAAGGTGGTGGTTCCTTCGGTGGGGATCTTTTGGCGGATCACAAAGGGTACCCCGGCAGCCAACTTTTCTTCGATCTCTTCTTTAGAGAGGTTGCGGCAGTGACCGTCGTATTTATGAGGTACTTTGGAGATGGAGTGGATCAGTTTCAATTCATCCAGCCGTTCCTTATCGCAGAAGCAATAATAGGCGGCGCCCTTTTCTACCAACTGCTTGGCGTATTCCATATATAAGCCCCGGCGCTCGCTTTGGATATAGGGACCGAAATCTCCGCCCACATCGGGGCCTTCATCCCAATACATGCCGGTTTCTTTCATGGTACGGTAGATCAGATCCACGGCACCCTCCACATACCGCTCCTGGTCGGTATCTTCGATCCGCAGAATAAACTTACCGTTATTCTGCCGGGCGATCAAATAAGTGTAAAGGGCAGTGCGCAGATTACCTACATGCATATAGCCGGTGGGGCTGGGGGCAAAACGTGTTCTAACCATAATTTCATACTCCTTCTTATTTTACGTTTAATATAATAATCTTTATTTTTATAGTTGTCAAGTTCAATTCTTTGTGGTATCATATTTGAAAATGGATTATTTTAATAGAAGAGGAATTACAATGGAAAAAACAATTTTCAGCGGTATTCAGCCCAGCGGTGTTATCACCTTGGGTAACTATATTGGTGCAGTGCGCAACTGGAGCAAGGTCAGCGACCAGGGCAAGGGCATCTTTTCGGTGGTGGATCTTCACGCTATCACCGTGCGGCAGGATCCCAAGGAACTGCATGAGCGTATCCTTTCCACCCTGGCAATGATCATCGCCAGTGGGGTGGATCCGGAAAAGAACCTGATCTTTATCCAAAGCCATGTGCCGGAGCACTGTGAGCTTTCCTGGATCTTAAACTGCTATACCATGTTCGGTGAGCTTTCCCGCATGACCCAGTTTAAGGATAAATCCAAGCGGTATGCGGATAATATCAATGCCGGGTTGTTTGATTACCCGGTGCTGATGGCTGCGGATATATTGCTTTACGATACCGACCTGGTTCCGGTGGGCGTGGATCAAAAGCAGCACTTGGAGCTGGCACGGAATATTGCTAATCGTATGAACGGCATCTTCCCGGATCTGTTCACGGTGCCCGAAGGGTATATTCCCAGCCTGGGGGCAAAGGTTATGTCTTTGACCCAGCCGGATAAAAAGATGAGCAAATCCGACCCCAACCCCAAAAGCTATATCAGTATTATCGATGAACCTGCCAAGATCCTGAAAAAATGTAAGAGCGCAGTGACCGACAGTGAAAACCGTATTGCCTTTGAAGAGGGGCGCCACGGTATGAATAACCTGCTCACCATCTATAGCGCCATGACCGGCGTAACCATTGAGGATGCTGTAAAGCAGTTCGAGGGTCAGGGCTACGGCACCTTTAAAACTGCCGTGGCAGAGGCAATTATTGCCGAGCTTGCTCCCTTGCAGGAAAAATACCGCCAACTGATGGCAGATCCCGCTTACCTGCGTGAGGTTTACACCCGCAGCGCCGCCCAGGCGCGGGAGATCGCCGCTAAAACATTGGCTCGGGTGCATGAGCGGATCGGGTTTGTAAAAAGATAACGGAGATCATCTATGACAAAATTTGATTATTTGATCATTATGTTGGCGGGGCTGGTGGCTGGGCTTACCAGTTTCCTTTGTACCCCGCTGGCAAAAAAGGTGGCTCATAAGATCGGTGCCATCGATGTGCCAAAGGATAATCGGCGTATGCACAAAAAGCCTATCCCCCGGTTGGGAGGGCTTGCCATCTTCTTGGGCTTTTTCATCAGTACCATGGTGTTCACCTTCAATTTTATCACCCTGCCCATCTATGGGATTTTGTTGGGCGCTGTGGTGATCGTGGCGCTGGGTATGGCAGATGATGTGCTGGCACTGCGAGCCTCCTATAAATTTGTGGTGCAGTTGGTGGCTGTGGTGATCCCGGTGGCATGCGGTGTACGGATCGAGCGGTTTCCCAATTTGTTTGGGGATAGCGCCTATATCGAGCTGCCGTTGGTGTGGTCCATTGTGGTAAGTATCATTTGGTTGCTTGCTATTTTGAACGCTGTTAATATTATCGACGGATTGGATGGCTTGGCATGCGGTGTTTCCAGCATTATGACCATTTGCTGTACCGTGATCCTGATTTTATTGGAGGCTCCCCAAGTGGCGGTGATTGCCGCTGCATTGGCAGGCGCTTGTATGGGCTTTTTGCCTTATAATATGAACCCGGCAAAGATCTTTATGGGGGATACCGGCGCCATGTTTATCGGCTATACCCTGGCGTGCCTTTCCATTATCGGCTTATTTAAGGCTTATGCCATTGTGGCATTCTTTGTGCCGGTATTATTGTACCTGCTGCCAATCTTTGATCTGATGTTTGCGGCGGTGCGCCGGATCCTTAGCGGGCATTCGCCCATGCATGCAGATAAATCCCACCTGCACCATAAGCTGATCGCCATCGGCTTTTCCCAAAAGCAGGCAGTGGCGATCCTTTACGGTATTGCCGCTCTGCTGGGCTTTTGCGCCGTGCTGATGACCACCGATAGCTTTAGTAAAGCATTTATTATTATTGCTGTAGCTTTTGTGTTTATTATGATCAGCGCTTTTGTGCTGTACCGTAAAGAAAAGAAATTAGAAAAAGAAGGGGAAGAAAAAGAATGAACGTTGTATGTTTAGATATGGAAGGCGTATTGGTGCCGGAGATCTGGATCGCTTTCGCCGAAGCCAGCGGTATCCCTGCATTAAAGCGTACCACTCGGGACGAGCCGGATTACGATAAACTGATGGAGTACCGCCTGAATATTTTAAAGGAGCACGGCTTGGGACTGAAAGAAATTCAGGAGACCATTGCCAAAATTGATCCCTTCCCCGGTGCAAAGGAATTTTTGGATGCTCTGCGTAAGGAAACACAGGTGATCATCTTAAGCGATACCTTCACCCAGTTTGCTATGCCGCTGATGGAAAAGTTGGGTTATCCCTCTCTTTTCTG
Source organism: Eubacteriales bacterium (assembly GCA_045538295.1). Taxonomy (GTDB): domain Bacteria; phylum Bacillota; class Clostridia; order Oscillospirales; family QAKW01; genus QAKW01. Next base: position 4,375 of record JAZSRD010000074.1, on the reverse strand, counting down.
CAACGAGTTGATCGTGGCAGAGAACGGCTCTATTACCGGCTATAAAATGCGGTGTGAAAAATCCAAATATACCACCGTGAAAGCCCTGCATTCCTGCGGTTTTGAAACTATTGCCGCCGGCGATAGCCATAATGACCTGGGCATGATCCGGGCAAGCAAAGCGGGCTTTTTGTTCCGCAGTACCGATGCGATCAAGGCAGAAAACCCCGACCTGGAAGCCTTTGAGGAATTCGATGATCTGCTGGCAGCCATCAAAAAAGCATTATAATGCAAAATACAAACGCCTCGGAACTCCGAGGCGTTTTTTTATTTATCCCGTGGTTTTGTAAAGCAACTGAACAAAATACCAAAGCAGATGGCGGCGGCAATTCCCCCGGCGGTTGCTTTTAAACCGCCAAGAAAGATTCCTAAAACGCCGTGGGTATCCACTGCCATTTCCACGCCCTTTGCCAGGGAATAACCAAAGCCGGTCAAGGGAACGGTGGCACCGGCTTGGCCAAAGTCCACAATATAATCGTAAATTCCCAGCCCGGTGAGCAGTACACCGCCCACCACATAAAGCACCACGATCCGGGCAGGGGTCCAGTTGGTTTTATCGATCAAAATTTGTGCAATGGCGCAAAGAATGCCGCCCACAATAAACACCCGCAGATAGGTCATCCATAGTTCCATCTCAATTCCCCCTTTCGTGTACCAAATGGATCAGGTGAGCAATGGCGGGAATGGATTCTCCCTGCATTACCGAAAGAGGGCTCATCAATGCCCCGGTGGATAAAAACAGCACATTTTTTAATTCACCCGTTGCAATTTTGGGTAATACATAAGCAGTCAATACCGCCGCACTGCAACCGCATCCGCTGCCGCCTCCGTGCATGTCTTGTTTCTGCCGGTCGTAGATCAATAAACCGCAATCCTGATAGTTGTGGTGTAGATCTACACCGCTTTTTTCTGCCAGATCGATCACTACCCGAGCACCGATCAACCCCAGATCTCCGGTAAGAATCAGGTCGTAGTCGGCAGGGGAGGTGCCGGTTTCCTGCAAGTAGTCTAAAATTAGTTTTAATGCGGCAGGCGCCATGGCGCCGCCCATATTGTTTACGTCGGTAACTCCTTTATCCTGAATGGCGCCAAAGGCGCCGCCTGCCAGGCGAATGGGGCTTTTTTCCCGGCTTAAGATCACGGCGCCGGAGGCAGTAACGGTGTGCTGCGCCGAGGGGGTGCGTTGACCGCCGTATTCCAGAGGAAAGCGGTATTGTCGTTCTGCAGTGCCGAAATGGGAAGATGTAAAGGCTGCAGCCTTTACAGACAACTCCGCCTCAATAGAAAGGGCGGAGATCAACGTGGAGAGCGCCATGGTGGAGCAAGCCCCGTATAAACCAATATAAGGCACGTCGCTATCCCTAAAACTATAGGCAGAGCTGATACATTGATTCAAAAGGTCTCCGGCACCCACCAGATCCATCTGTTCCCGGGTGGTTTTTGCCCGGCGAAGAGCGTTATTTAAAGCCGTTTGTTGCAGGTAGACCTCTGCCTGCTCCATGGTTTTTTTGCCACAGTAGAGATCCGGTTCGATCTTATCAAAGAGCTTGGCTAAAGGACCCTCGCCCTCTTTTTTGCCCACCACGTTACCATATCCGGCAATGTAAATTTCTTTTTCAAAATCAAAGGCATATCTGCCGTATTTTTTTGCCATATTACCACCTCTGTTCTATTGTTCACCAAGTGGAAAATTTTATGCAAAAAAATACCGCCGTATCAAGCAGATACAGCGGCTATTGTAATGGAACAGGCAAACATGCGGGTGCCGTCTTCCGATTCTCCTTTTACTAAAATGGAATTTTCTTTAATGGCGGAATACAGGGATAACTTTTGCCCGCAAAGCACCTCGTGAATGTAATCGATCTGAAAACTCTTTAAGGTACCGGGCAGTTGTTTTAGTGCTTTTATTGCCAGCATGGCATATTTTGTGTTGTTCACATGGCCGTTTCTGTCGATCAGGGATTGATCCGGCACCACCTCCAGGGCAGGGGTTTCTGATTCAAAATTTTGCAGGCGGCGGGTGCGATCTGTAAAGATCTTTTCCGTGTAATATTCTCCCTTCGGGTACACATCGGCACCAATGACAAGGCTGCGGTTCTCACTGTCGATCAATACCCAAAGGGAGGTGCCTTTCAGCAAAAGTTCTCCCTTTTCGTTGTGGATCAAATAGTTTCGTTCATAGCCCAACCGGGATGCGGGCAAAGGCCAGGTGGTAACGGTGATTTTTTGCCCCGGCTCTGCCTTTTGCAGCACCTCATAACGGATCTGCACCACTACCCATAGTAAATGGCGCTCCCGAATGGTTTCAAAGCCTATGCCCATTAAGTTACTGTGGGCGTCGGCGGCTTGCTGGAATAAGGTGAGCACCAGGTCGGGGTATAAATTTCCTTGTATATCGTTACAGGATGTGGGAAGAATCGTTTCGATAATGTGTTTCATAACTATACTCCTTTGGATATAGTTTATCATAATCGCATTAAAAATCAAGTTGTATTCACAAAAGAATCAAGTTGACGAATAATTATTTTATTGCTATAATTAATTGAAATAATTCGAGTGAAGGAGTTTAAAAATGGCATCACCAAATGCAAGAAACGGAAAAATCGATTTCTTAAGATTCTTTTTTTCTTTTTTAATTATTTTAAACCATGCTCAGTATTTTATGCCGGATGGTAAATTGGAGGATATGTTTAAGGGGTATTCCTTTTGCGTGGAATTCTTTTTCTTGGTGTCCGGATATTTGATGATGGCGAGCATTGAGCGGATCGAAAGTAGGGGCAGTTCCCTTTCTTTGGGGCGTGAAACAGGCACCTATATCTTTAAAAAATTCAAATCCGTTTATCCGGAACTTGCGGTTGCTTATATCTTTGCATTAGTGGTAACAGCTATTGCTACCGCAAAGCCGATCACAACGCTTTTGATCAATACTTGGAGCGAGCCGTTCCTTATCAACTCTACCGGATTGCGTTTCAGTGTGGTAAATGCGGCAACCTGGTATATATCTTCTATGCTTCTTTGTATGTGCTTGCTATATCCTTTGATCCGGAAGCATAAGGATATGGCGGTTCGGATTATTCTGCCGGTGTTGGCATTGCTGGTACTGGGCTATATGAAGCAGAATTTAGGCTCTCCCCGTAACCCCTCCCAATGGTTGGGGCTAACATTTCGGGGTAATCTGCGGGCACTTGCAGAATTAAGTCTGGGTGTTTTGTGCTACTTTGTTGCGAAGAAATTAAAACAAATCAATTTCAATGCCCTGGGACGCACCTTGCTTTCCGTGCTGGAGGGCGGTATTTACGTGGCATACGTTTATTATATGGCAACGGTGAAAAGTTCCATGAAAGACTATCTGTTTTTAGTGTTGCTTTGCGTTGCAATTAGTATTACCTTCAGCCAACAGGGGATCGAATCAAAACTATTTAATAACAGGCTCTCCTACTTTTTGGGGAAATACAGCTTGGCGCTTTATTTAGGACACCGCTTTTATCCGAGTTATTTAACCAAACTTTTCCCGGTTATTACCAATTGGCAGTATCGGTATCAATTTTTGTTCTACTTGGCGCTTTCCTTTGCTACCGGCCTTGTTATTATGATAATTTCCAACCTACTGCGTAAATACGGCGGCAAACTCACCGCCTTTGGCAAAAAACTGATCCTGGCAAAAACTTCTGATTAAAAAGATCGATAATAAATATTCCCCCGCATAGCGTGATACGCCGTTAAGAGTATCACACTATGCGGGGGAATATTTATTTGTTATTTGATATACTTTTTCTTTTGATTTAACCAGGCTAATGCAGCCACACTAAGAACCATTAAGGCGATCCAAAGGATCACGTTTTCACTGTCGCCGGTATTGGGGGTGGTACCGTTGTTGGTGGTAGTGCCGGTGTTGGTATCAGTATAGGTTATCGTGTAGGTGGAGAAAGTATCTGTTTCAAAGGTCATCGTATTTTCTTTGGCATCAAAAGTGGGGATAATGATCTCGATCTCATCATTATGCATGTGGATGATCTTATATACCCGTTCAATAGATTGATCTTTGTTGATAAGGATCTCGGGCAGGGAAAGGGTGATCTGGGTCTTTTTGTTAAGTTTGGTCAGTTCCGTAATGCTTTCCTTTCCGACCTGCTTAAATAAGGAAACGTCCAGATAAATCGCTTCGGCATTTTCTTCGATCAGTTCATCGATCACTTTCTTTTCTTCGGCGGAGATCTCCTGGGTAATATCCTGGATCTCGAACCAGATCTTTACATCGTTGCCGTATTCGATCAGCTTTTCCTCTTCTTTGGTGAAGGAAACTTTATCTTTTATGGTAGCTGCTCCAGCCGCCATA
>JAZSRD010000037.1:0-32821 GCA_045538295.1 Eubacteriales bacterium | reverse complement strand
GTGAAAACATTATACTATATTTTTCTTGTTTTTACAATTCATTTTTAAAGGAAAAAAAGATAAAAATTTTTCCAACAAAATCTTGACTTTTCTTAAATATATAGTATAATTATATGGTCCTTGCTCATTGGATAAATGAGCCAAAAGTCCATAAGGAGGTGTTAATCATGGCTGAAGGAAATCGCAAGTATGTAACTATTTTCATCACCCGGCCTAATTTAACAGAGGAGGATTTTACCGCTCTTGTAGAGAAGTTCAAAGATCTGATCGCAAAGCACGGTACTGTTGAATCTGTTGATGACTGGGGCGTCAAAAAGCTTGCCTATCCGATCGACTTCGTCAACGAAGGTCATTACGTGCTGATCAACTTTGAAGCACCCGTTACCTTCCCCGCCGAGCTCGAAAGAATTTACGGCATTACTGACGGCATTCTTCGTTCCATCGTTGTGAACAAAGAAGAAAAGTAAGGAAGGGATTCTGTTATGTTAAACAAAGTTATTTTAACCGGTCGTTTGACCGCTACACCGGAATTGAGAAAAACCTCTACCGATGTATCCGTGGCTTCTTTTTCTGTTGCAGTTCAGCGGCAGTATAAAGGCCCGGATGGCAATTATCCCACCGACTTCATCAACTGTGTTGCTTGGAGAAATAGCGCCGATTTTATCTGCAAATATTTTGAAAAAGGCCAGTTGATCGCTTTGGTCGGCTCTCTGCAATCCCGCAGTTACGAGGATAAGACCGGCGCAAAAAGAACTGCCTTTGAAGTAATCGTTGATGAGGCTCACTTTGTGGAATCCAAAAGGGAATCTGCTCGTCCCGTAGCCCCCGAATTTAAAGCACCGCCCGTAACCGGCGGTAACACCGTTGAATTCGAAGAGGTTCAAGACGACGAATTGCCCTTCTAATTTGACAAGGAGGATTTAGCTGTGGAAAGAGAAAAAAATTACAGACCCAACAGAAAACCCAGACGTAAAGTTTGCGCTTTTTGTGTGGATAAAGTAACTGAAATCGATTATAAGGATACTGCCAAGCTGAGAAAGTTCATTTCTGAGCGTGCAAAGATCCTTCCCCGCCGCGTAACCGGCACCTGCGCAAAGCATCAGCGTCAGCTGACCAGCGCCATTAAACGCGCTCGTGTTATTGCTCTGCTGCCCTACGTAAGCGACTAATTTCAAAAAGTAAAACGACCTCCCGCAAGGAGGTCGTTTTACTTTTTAAATAATTCCGATATAAAGGAATCAAAGGTTTCAGGATCAAAGCGGCGGTTCAATTCTTTTAACAGAGCCTTATTTGAAAGATGTGGCGGCAACTGTAAGACATTCAACAATGCACACTTGCGCTCGGCGGCACCCGGCGATCCAGTTAAACCCACAAGATAAAGATGAGCCGCTTGTATCGCCGTGCCCGCCGGTTCGGCACGAAAATCTTCAAATAGACGGCGCAATACAGCAACATCGGTTCCCTCTACCCCAATAAAGCCTTCTTTTGAAAAGGAGGCTTTTCTTTTTTCCTTCCCCGGTACAGCGGGAATGTAAAGAGGATAAACCTCTGTGTTTTGCAGAATCGTTTGCAGATATGACCGCAGTAAATTCCCAGCACTATCAGAATCGGTCAATATGATTGCACCACGATCTTTTGCCATGGCACGAAGGGCGTTTTTTTGCTCGTCGTTTTTAAAAATGCCAAAACCATCGCATGGAATAATTGTGGCATCTATCACATTCTCTAAAGCAATTTTATCGTATTTGCCCTCTACTATTACAATTTGTTTTACAGGTATTCTATTCATGGTCCTTCATTTGAAACGCCAAAAGGCTTGCGGCAAAGGCATAGATCAAATCTTTTTTATTTAATCCGGATGTTTTGATTTTCTCATCTAATTCTTTGCATTTTTTTAAGCCATCCAACGCTTCGCCCTCCTGAAGACGAGCGGCATTACGCATAATACGAGCAGCTGCATAGGGGCTGATGCCGCACACTGTTGCCAACTCTGCAGAAGATTTTCCTTCTTTCAGGGCGGTTTCACCCCGCCAGAGATCAGTATAAGCTCGATAGAACATACCGGCGATCACTGTGTCGTCGACTCCTTGCTGGTATAAGCCTTGTAACGCTTGCATCAGTTGATCAAAATCATGCTCGATAATTGCATTAGAGATGGCGAACCAGGAGGTGTCCTCGTCGGGTGCCACCATTTTATCGATCAATTGGTGATCAATCTCTCCGCCCTGCACATATGCCAACATTTTTTTAAGTTCGTTGTGCAATCGAAGCATAGAACCGCCTGTGATCTCGATCAAGTAAGAGCAATTCCGATCGCTAATGGCCGCATTTTCCTTCTGCACTTGCTTACGAACCCAAGGAATAAGCGCCTCCGGTTTAGGACGATCTGCCCGCACGATCTCACCGCCTGCTTTTTTCACCGCAGTTTCTAATGCGTTGCTTTTTCCTTTTTCACGGGCGTGCTCCCAAAACAAAACCGTAACTCCGGGAGCTATATCTGCCAATGCAGCATGAAACTTTTTCTCATTGTTCCCCTTTAACAGTGCCGATTCCAAATCGGTAACCGTTACCAACTTCTTCTCTGCCATTGCCGGATAAGAGGAGCAGGCATCTGCCAAAAGATCGTAATCGATCTTCTTACCGTCGATCTCGATCAGATTAAATTCCGGCAATACAGCACTACAGCATTCTTTAAAGCGAGTGTAATAATGGTCCAGCAAAAACTGTTCATCACCAGTGAGATAGTAAAGTTCCTGCATCGCTCCGCTTTGCAATTGTTGTTTTAATTTTTCAATCGTCATCAAGAGATCCTTTCCATTGTAATTCCATCAGTTTGAAAGATTATATTACCGTCTTCTAACGTTTGTAAGACCAACGGGCATACGGTTTCCAGCCGTTTGATCACAGATTGTTTCGGCAAACCGTAACTATTATCACCCGCTGATATGACCGCCACCTCCGGCGCTGCCGCTTTAATAAAGGGGTAAAGGGACGAAGATACGCTGCCATGATGCGCAACCTTAAGGATGGTACACTCCAACTCACGATCCAACAATTCAGCTTCTGCTTCGCCTGCCAGATCCCCGGTAACCAATACTGTGGTTTCCCCATAGGAAACACGGTAACAAACGCACCGTTCATTGTTTTTTGATAGCGATGAATCAAAGTCTGCTTCGGCAATCAAGGATAAAGAAACATTATCCAACACCTGAATGGTTTCATCGCCCCGAAGTTTTGTGGCGCCGGCATTATTGAATACACCGGAAAGTTCCGAAGGAATCTCGCCGGTTTCCGGATACAAAATCCGATCCACATAAACATTATTTAATAGGGTACGCGTACCGTTAGTATGGTCATTGTGAAGGTGTGTAAAGGCTAATAATTCAACAATATAAATATTCTTTCGCTTCAAGTATTCGATCAAATTATAGCGCTTATCCGAAGAACCGCCGTAATCGACGATAACTGCACGGTTATCCTTGGAGATCACAGTGCAATCTCCCTGCCCCACATCGATAAATGCCACTTCAATATTATCCTCGTGATGTGCGGCAGAATAAATACTATGGAAGCATCCGATAAAGCAGATCAGCATCACCAGTAACATAAGAAAACTGCGGCGATGATGCTTGATAAAATCATAGATCGCCACGCCTAAAATCGCCAGTAATAAGCATAAAGCAACGATACTCACAAGGTTTAACCCGGTAATACTGGAAAAAGAAAGACGCCCCATAACTGCAGCAACACGGTCAATGGCTACATAGAGAATATCACACAAGAAACCAAGAGCAGTACCAACACCCGGAATCCACCCAAATAAAATCATCAGCATTCCCATGATGAAAAACGCTTGCAAGGGATAGATCAAGATTAAATTTGCAACAGGACCCACAATGCTGATGCTGCCAAAAAACAACCACACAAAGGGCATGGTGCTGATCATAGCCGCCACAGAAGCCGCAAAAACGCCGGTAAACTTACGGTAAACACCGATCCAAAAATGGCTGGCAGCAATTTTTGGGGGAAATAAAAAGTGTTCAATGGGCAAACTCATTGTTATAATGCCCGCCGTTGCCGAAACACTTAAAATAAACCCCACATCCCGCACAGCGTAAGGATTAAATACAACAATTAAGAACGCTGCCACCGATAGCGAAGTGAGTCCGTCCGGAAACAGATCCAGCGCCATACCGATGGAAAAGATCACCAGCATTACACACGCCCGCACACAAGAAAGCGGGCACCCCACCACAAGGGTGAAGAAAACAGCCACAAAAATATTTAAAATATAACGAACCCGATACCGAATACCCAGCAGCATCAAAAGCCAATTAAACAATAATATTGCAAAGGAAAGATGTAAACCGCTGACCGCCGTTACATGGGATAACCCGATCCTACGCATGGAAATGTTAAGTTCCGGCTCCAAAGTTCCTTTATCGCCAAAGCATACCGCACGCAATAACCCCCTGGTGACATCCGAACCATATGAAAGCCGTTCCTGTACTGTTGTGCGAAAACGATAAAATTTTCTATAAAAATTTGCTTTTAACGGTTGTGTAAAGGTAAGCAATTCCGATTCCGTGTAGGCGCTCAAAAATACACGGTCTTCTCTGCCGAAGCCAAATTCAACAGATGTATCATATAAATCCAGTTCACCGGAAACCAAGGTGCCGGGCGCATATTGCCGGTTCGTATCGGTATAAAGATAAACCTGAAACTTTTGATAAAACGGCAGTTCGCTATTTTTACATTGCAGCAGACGAACCGTATAGCAATCCAAATTTCCGGCGGAATTGACTCCGCAATCTGTAACAACGCCGGAAATATGCGCAGTAGTTCCCGCTAATGATGTTTCAAGTTTTTGATTTGCGTGTATAGATGCAGTAAAAAACAAGGCAGCTGCAAGTAAGGATGCCTGACAAGTGATGATCAGGCGTTTAAAGGAATATTTGATCACCAACGCAGGAATCATCGAAATAAGCGCAAAAGTGACAACTCCAACAAACCAACCTGCCGGTAAATATGTAAATGAAAATATTGATAATACAAAGGTGGTAAAAGACCACATTAAATAACGCTTTGACATCATTTTACCTCCGTTGATTATTATACGACAAGGATCAAAAAATGTCAAAAAAATAATCCCGAAAAGCCACATGACTTTTCGGGATCGATCGGATCACGCCTTTGCAGAATCATCCGGTCCGCCGGCAAAATTGCGGGCAATCTCTTCTAACTCTTCTTTCGTGTTATAGGATACACCTGATTGCAGAATATCCTCACGCAGCCATTTGGGCAGCGTATCAAAAAACGCTTGCGCTTCACTATTCATAATACTCACCTCACGGTAAGTATGTTCCGTTTATTAAAGAATTATACAGATCAAACCCGCACTGCCTTCATTAATAATTCTGGAAAGGGTTTCCTGTAATTTAAATCGTGCATCATCGGGCACACGGGAAAGTTTATTATGCAATCCTTCGTTCACCAGATCGTGAACAGATTTACCGAAAATATTTGATTCCCAGATCTTCGTGGGATCTTCTTCAAAATCCTTCATCAAATAATCGATCAACTCTTCCGATTGCTTTTCGCTACCCACAATGGGAGAAATTTCTGTGCGAATATTTGCTTGGATTATGTGATAAGACGGTGCCTCTGCAGAAAGCTTAACGCCGAAGCGTCCCCCCTGCTTAAACACCTGAGGTTCGCTAAGCCCCATCTCGTCCATGGCGGGAAACACGATACCGTAGCCTTTAGATTGCGCTTCAGAAAAAGCATCTTTAATCTTCTCGTATTCCTGCTTGGCTTTTGAAAGGTCTTTGATCATTGCCACCAGTTCACCGTCGTCCTCAATTTTTGTGCCGGCAGCTTCGCTTAAAATGCTGTAATACAGTTCCGGTTTTAATTCAATTTTCAGTCCGGCACTGCCCTCACCTAAATTAACGCTCTCCAGCTCGCACCGTGAAAGTTGTTCTTCGTCTTTAAGGTCCAGTACCATCTTTTTAACCGTGCGCACACGGTCGATCTTCTTGGCACTTTCTAAAATACTGGAATACACCTCTTGCTTGAGCCAATGATTTTGTTCCAAACCTCCCACCCAGGCAGGGAGATCAACCACGATTTCTTTAATAGGGAACTCCAGCAAAAACGTTTGAATAATAGAAAGGATCTTTTCCCGATCCAATTCCAAACAGTTTACAGTCATAACCGGAACATCGTATTGAGCCGCCAGGCGATCCCGTAGTTCCCGGGCACTGTCGCTTTCGGGAAACATAGAATTTATTAAAACAGCAAAAGGCTTATCGATCGCCTTTAATTCTTGAATGATCCGCTCTTCTGCCTGCACATATTCATCCCTTGATATTTCGCCAATACTGCCATCGGTGGTAATCACCAAGCCAATGGTAGAATGCTCACAGATCACCTTTCGGGTGCCCACTTCCGCCGCTTGCTGAAATTCCAGCTTATCTTCGCTCCAGGGCGTTTCAACCATGCGAGCCTCACCGTTTTCCGTTTGACCCATGGCACCGTCTACCACATAGCCCACACAGTCGATTAACCGTACATTGAAGCGTGTGTTATCCTCCATTGTGATCTCTGCCGCCTCATCGGGAATAAACTTTGGTTCGGTGGTCATGATCGTTTTTCCTGCCGCAGATTGGGGAAGTTCGTCGATTGCCCGCTCTCTCTTGTGTTCGTTTTCAATATTGGGAATGACCAGATTTTCCATGAACTTTTTTATAAAGGTGGATTTTCCGGTTCGCACCGGTCCAACCACACCAATATAAATATCTCCGCCGGTCCGGGTTGCAATATCTTTATAAATGCTTGTATTGGTCATAACGCGAGAAACCTCCATACTTCCATACTCGTTTGTATATGGATATGAAGGTTTCTCATAATTTATGCTATACTTCGTGATGTTTTGGAATGGAGCACGCCGCCCCCGCCCTTGATACAGTAATGGAAGCAGCTTTCGTGGCACGGTGAAGCGCCTTATCGGCAGGTTCTCCCGCCAAAAGAGAGGCAAAGAAATACCCGGTAAAGGTATCGCCTGCGGCGGTTGTATCAACAACATCAACTTTCCGGGCGGCTTCAAAAAAGTGCTCCGTTTCCTTGCTGTAATAAGCGCCCTCGCCGCCTAATGTGAGCACCACCCCTGCCTTGGGGTAAATTCGATGCAATTCATCCAAGATCTCAATGGGATCCTTTTTGCAGGTCAAGGCAAGCCCCTCAACCTCATTTAGAATAAAGTAATCCACTAATGAAAGATCGCTCTCTTTGATTTCGGCTCCGATGGGCGATGGATTTAAAATGATCTTTAGCCCTGCATCTGCTGCATATTTTAAAAGCATAGGCAAGCCGGCAACCTCATTTTGAAACAAAACAAAATCACCGGGCTCAAAATCAGCAAAGACCTGTTGCATATAGTCCTCTGTTACAGTACCATTAGCACCGCTGTGGATCAATATACAATTCTGCCCTTCGTGATCAACCTGGATCACTGCATGACCTGTCATCTCGGTGCCGACCTCTATCCACTTTGTATTCACCCCCTCCTGCTCTAAACATTCTTTTAAAAACAAACCGTCCTCGCCGATCTGGCCAGCATGAAAAACATCCATGCCGGCACGAGCAAGAGCGATGGATTGGTTCACTCCTTTACCACCCGCATTTTTTTGATAGCCGGTGGTGCCCAAGGTTTCTCCGGGTGTTACAAAATGGGGCACTTGATACACATGATCGATATTCAGAGATCCAAAATTTAATATCTTCATTATTATAACTCCATTAGTTTATTAGTTAAATCATCATTCAAAGAGATCTTCAATTAGATCTTTAACTTCGTTGCGTTTTTGTTCTGTTGCTTTGGATTCCAAATAATATTGATTGTTATCGAATGTGAGTACACTCCCCTCTTTTGCCTCTAAAGGCAATAAAGTACGAAAGATTTTGACCGTTGTTCCCTCCTCATCGATCAGCAAGGCGTAGGATCCCTCAAAGCGGTCAATGCTGTATTGCTTCATGCCACTGCCTCCTGATATGTTAAGGTTTTTCCATCGGTAATAAAGGTGATGGTGCCCTGTGTATCTGTTCTGTAATAAGTAATATTGTGCTTTTGAAAACGTTCAAGCGTTTCCTTGTGAGGATGACCGTAGGAATTACCTTCTCCACAAGAGATCACTGCATAACGTGGTGATACGGCATCTAAAAAAGCAGTACAAGAGGAGGTGCTGCTCCCATGGTGCCCCGCCTTTAACAAGGTGCATTTTAACCGCTCGCCATAGTGATCAACCAAATCTTTTTCCGGACCGGATTCCTGATCCCCTGTAAAAAGAAAGGAGGTTTTACCAATCTTTGCTTTTATAACAACCGACTGATCATTATGGTCATTATAGTTCTTTAACGGTCCTAAAACCTCAAATTGAACCTCACCGCAGTTGAAATTCTCTCCCGCTTCTACTGCATTAACTTTTTTACCTAATTTCTTGATTTTTTTAAGCAAATTTATATATACGGCAGTAGTAGGTTCTGTTCCCGGTGTGGGCGCCTTCATATAGATCTTTCCCACCGGGAAAACGTCTAATACTGCCACAGCGCCGCCAATATGATCCTCGTGAGGGTGCGTAAGCACAAAGTGATCGATTTTTTTAATTTCCCGTTGCCGCAAATGATCAATTACCTTTTCTTGATCCTCACCGGTGGTAGCATCGATCAATGTTACTTCACCCTCGGAGCAGATCAGGGTGCTATCCCCCTGCCCGCAATCAATAAAATCTACATAACAAGCGGCATCGACAGAGTCATGATCACTCAAGGGAAGATTTTCGCTAAAATAAGAAACCGCCCCCACAATGACGAACACCGCTATTCCAATAATCGTGATCCAATTCTTTTTAGGTCTTCTTGCCATTGAATCCTCCTAATGCGCTTTTTCAAAGTATATCATATTCATCTGTAAAATAAAAGAATTTTATAATAAATAAGCTGCAGATTCTAAAATCCGCAGCTTATATTTAATCAATTATGCGATCGATCAGACCGTAAGAAAGAGCATCTTCCGCATAAAGCCAATGCTTCCGCTCCATATCCGCAAAAAGTTCTTCCTGCGTACGTCCGCAGAGCTTGGCAAGGATCCCGGTAATGCGATTTTTAGCGTTCAAGAGGTGTTCTGTTTCCAGTTCAATGTCCGAAGCCTGACCAAAGGTGCGATCACGGCTCACCTGAGTAAGCATGATCTCACTATTAGCATATGCACTACGCTTACCCTTATCACCGCCTGCCAGCAGCAAAGCAGAAAGGCCGTGCGCCTTACCAACACAAACCGTTTCTACCGGACAAGGAATGGCATTCATTACGTCAAAGATCCCTAAAATTTCTGTTTCGCACCCGCCGGTGGAGTTAATATACAATTTAATGGGCGCATCGCTTTCATCGACAAGAGCAAGCAAAGAAGCGATCACAACAGCCGCTTTCTTTTCGTTCAGTTCGCCAAAAGCCAAAACTTTTCTCTCATTTAATAAACGTGCGCTTAAATTGGCAGCATTGTTTTCATTATAAATTGGTTCTTTCATATTTTAAATCTCCTTTAATCAAATAGTAGGTAAAAAAGCAGTAATTTAATCATTCATCCGCATTGTTCACTTCATCCAATGTAGTGCTCTTTGAAAGGAAAAAGTTTCCGGTTATCAGCGCCCGCAGTTCATCGTTGCATTCAATCACGGTTTTACCGCCAACCTCTGTAAACGTTAAAGTAAATTCCTGTTCCATTGTTTCAACATAATGGGATTCCTCGGCAAAAGAGAGCATCGTTTCTTGAATAAGGATGATTCCATTTTGATCGTCTTCGGCTAATTTTTGCGACAAATTCTCATCGCTCAACGCCATTTGAAGAATCAAAGCTGTTACCGTGGAATATAACTCTTGAATATTCGGCATGGAATATTCCGCAACGATCTGGTTCTTTTCGCAAGATTTAATTTCATATGTTATTTCAGAAAAAAGAGTTTGATAAAGTTTAATATAGGCATCATCATTAAATATGTCGTCTAAATAAACATATGCCGAATTATCCGGAAACTCCGTGAGTAATGCCGCCATGGCATCACGATCATATTCCTTTAAGGCTTCCGTAAATTGAGAAAGTGTTTTCTCCATTTGATGATCTGTAACGCCCACTCCGCAACCCGTAAGGGACAGGAGCATTACCGTAATAACGACCAGTAAAAAGAAACGTTTCATTCATACAACTTCCTTTTAAGATTATGATGAAAGTATAGCATAGCATGCGGGATATTTCAATAAATTTTCACGAAATAAATTCTCAATCATAAGATACAATAGATTAAACCATAAGGAGGTTGCCCATGGATTTAAATAACAATGAATCTTGTGAAGTAAAAAATCCCGCCGAAGAAATTTGTGTTAATGTGCAAAAGGTTTATGATATGTGCAAAGATAAAGATTGCTTATCGGATATGCGTGTGTACTTATCTGCCGAAGATCAAGCATTGATCGACAATGCGGTAAACATTCGAGCCAGAAGATCTGAACTGGTATGGACCGGTGTTTCCCTGGAAAGTGTACCCTTTAACAAAGGCTTTTACGGTGTTGATCTTACCTTTTACTTTAAAACAGATTTTGAAGTATTCACCGGAAACCGCCGCCCCTCTATTGTGGAAGGTCTTTCCTACTACAATAAAAAGGTCATTCTGTTTGGCGGCGAGGGCAACACCATAACCTTCTCATCCGATTACCGTAATAGCGGTACCGGCGGTAATCTGCCGATTGCCGAAGTAGAGGTGGTAGATCCCATTGTGCTAAATACCCGGATCATCAATCCCACCTGTAACTGCTGCTGCTCTGAATTTGAAACCTTAACCCTTCCCGACAGGGTTTCTTGCCTCTTTAACGGTGGATTAACTGATGCAGCAAACCGCAAGTTAGTGGTATCTCTGGGACTTTTCAGCATCGTTCGGATCGTTCGGGATGTCCAGGTTACCATTCCTGCCTCTAAATTCTGCCTGCCGGAAAAAGAATGCTCTGCACCGCAGGAAGAAGAGCCTTGTAGTTTTTTTGAGAAGCTCTGCTTCCCCACCAATGAATTTTTCCCGCCCGAAAATTGCGGCTGTTAACTAACAATGCCCCGGAAATGCTTGCATTTCCGGGGCATTATTTAATAACCGAGAGTGCCGTCTAATGATTCGTCATTCTTGATCCAATCCTCTACCAAGAAAGAGTGAAATTCATTTTTAGAATCCCGTACCACAACATCTTTGATGCCGGCATTAATGATCAGACGCTTGCACATGGCGCAAGGCGCAGTGTTTTTAACATAATCACCTGTATCAACTTCATGCCCCACCAAATACAACGTGGCATCAATAGTATCACGGCGAGCGGCAGAAATGATACAGTTTGCCTCTGCGTGAACCGAACGGCAAAGTTCATAACGCTCCCCACGTTTTACCCCCAGTTCCTGGCGAATACAAGAACCGCATTCGTTACAATTTTTTCTGCCACGGGGGGCGCCGTTATAGCCGGTAGAAACAATCTCATCGTTCTTAACGATAATGGCACCAAAAGCACGGCGCAAACAGGTGGAGCGCCCGGTTGCAGCATCCGCCATATCTAAATAATAATTGGCTTTGTCTTTTCTCATAATTACACCTCAATGATTTTTAAAAAGGGACCTTATAAATAAGGTCCCTTGCTTTGGAGCGGGTAATGGGAGTCGAACCCACCTATCAACCTTGGGAAGGTCGCATTCTACCGATGAATTATACCCGCATTTATTACTTAATAGAGTATACACTTTTTCCATCGGTTCGTCAAGTAGATTTTATAAAAAAATCGGTGCCGGCTTAACACCGACACCGAAAAATCACTTTTTCAAGGAAACCGCGTATTTTGCTTTATCAGCAATTCCCTCTGCATTCAGTTCAAACAGATCCAACAATTTCAAGGCCGGACCACTCTTACCAAAGCAATCCTCCACGCCGTGGCGAACCACCGGGCAAATTCCTTGCTCACCAACGACCTCGCAAACAGCGCTGCCCAAGCCACCGATCACCGAATGCTCCTCGGTGGTTACGATCGCCTTGCACTTTGCGGCATACTGAAGCACCAGATCGTTATCCAGGGGCTTTATGGATGCCATATTGATCACTGCGGCATCAATGCCTTCCGCCTGCAGTTTTTCGGCCGCTTCCATGGCACGGGCCACCATTAAGCCGGTGGCAATAATAGCTACGTCTTTACCGTCTTTCAGCACCGCGCCTTTGCCGATTTCAAATTTGTAATTTTCATCGAAAATAGAATCAACTGCCATTCTGCCGAAACGCAGATATACGGGGCCGTTATGCTCAATAGCAGCCTTTACACAAAGGCGTGCCTCAACAGGATCCGCAGGGTTCAGTACCACCATACCGGGAATGGTTCGCATTAAAGCAATATCCTCGTTACACTGATGGGTTGCGCCATCTTCGCCTACAGAAATGCCGGCATGGGTAGCACCGATCTTTACATTTAAGTGGGGATAACCAATGGAGTTGCGCACCTGTTCAAAGGCACGGCCGGCGGCAAACATGGCAAAAGAACTGGCAAAAACAGTTTTGCCGGATGCAGCCATACCGGCTGCAACGCCCATCATGTTCCCCTCGGCAATCCCGCACTCGATAAAGCGCTCTGGATGTGCTTTTTTGAAAATTCCGGTTTTTGTGGCCGCAGCAAGGTCGGCATCTAAAACATACAGGTCATATTCTTCGGCAAATTCAGCAAGTGCCTTACCGTAACTATCTCTTGTAGCTTCTTTTATAGACATTTTGCAGCCTCCTTTAATTCGTTCATTGCCTGCTCATACTGCTCATCATTGGGAGCGGTACCGTGCCAGCCAACCTGATTTTCCATAAAGGATACGCCTTTTCCCTTAACCGTATTGGCAACGATCAAAGCAGGCTTGCCCTCTACCTTTTTAGCATCGGCAAAGGCTTTTTCAATAAAGTCAAAATCGTGACCATCCATCTCAAAAACAGCTAAACCAAAGGCCTCGGCTTTTGCTGCGATAGGAGCGCTGTTCATTACTTCGGCAACAGGACCATCAATCTGCAAACCGTTATTATCTACCACAATGCAAAGATTGTCCAGTTTATAATGGGCGGCAAACATCAGCGCCTCCCAAACCTGGCCCTCTTCGATCTCGCCATCGCCTAAAATCGTGTAAACACGATAGGATGCACCGGTCTTCTTGGCAGCCAGAGCCATACCGCAAGCAGCAGAGATGCCCTGACCCAAAGAGCCACTGGACATATCGATACCCGGAGTATGCTTCATATCAGGGTGACCCTGCAAAAAACTGCCGATATGACGGAATGTAGGCAAAATCTCAGGATCGAAATATCCACGGCGCGCTAATGCAGAGTATACTGCAGGGCAAGTGTGGCCCTTAGATAAAACAAATCGATCACGGTCTGCCCAATCAGGATTTTCAGGATCCACATTCATTTCCACAAAATAAAGATATGCAACAATATCTGCAATGGACAAAGAACCACCGGGATGACCGGCTTTGGCGCTGTGCACCTGCTCAATAATATCCATGCGAATGGTGTTTGCATTCTTTTTCAACTGCAACTTTACCTCTTCAATCATACAGAGAGCCTCCTTATTTTATTCATATCTATTTTATACTTAATCAAGTATTATGTCAATGGCGTTTTGATTAAAAAAACTGTTGAATCATGATTGGTATTTTGTTATAATTGACATGACTTGTTATATAAAAAGGAGGGGATTTCTGTGCGCCCGTTATCTGATATACTCCGCCCAACGGCAATCGATGATATGGTAGGCCAACGCCATCTGCTGGGCGAAGGTAAATTGTTGCGTTCTATTGCCGAGGGAAAAGATATTCCAAACATGATCTTCTATGGTCCCAGCGGTGTCGGGAAAACTACCTTGGCTCGAATTATTTCCGAAAAATCCGACCGAAAACTATATAAATTAAACGCAACCACCGCCTCTATCAGCGATATTAAAGAGATCATCCAAGATATTAATCCCTTTACTGCCCCCAATGGAATTCTGCTATATTTGGACGAAATTCAATATTTTAACAAAAAGCAACAGCAATCCCTTTTGGAATTCATTGAAAACGGCAGCATTACCCTGATTGCATCCACCACGGAAAATCCATATTTTTATGTTTATAATGCCGTTTTAAGCCGGTGTACCGTATTTGAATTCAAGCCGGTGCCTGCTGCGGAAATGATTCCTTTCATCAAAAGGGCAATTAACCATTTAGAGGAACAGCATGGGTACAAGATCGGTTATACAGAAGATACTCTAAAAAAGATCGCTTATGGCTGCGGCGGAGATGTGCGCAAATGCTGCAACTGTATGGAGGTCGTATCTCTTGCCCTTACCAAAGAAAACCCAACCATAACCGACGAAATGATCCGCGAAGCCTCTCAACGCAGCGGAAATCACTACGATAAAGACGGCGACTATCATTATGATATTCTTTCGGCATTTCAAAAATCTATCCGTGGTTCCGATCCCGATGCAGCATTGGTATATCTTGCCCGCTTGTTGGATGCGGGAAATCTGATATCCCCCTGCCGACGCCTGATGGTGATCGCAGCAGAAGACATCGGCCTTGCTTACCCGCAAGCAGTTTCTATTGTAAAATCATGTGTTGACTGCGCCCAGGCATTGGGATTACCGGAAGCCCGGATTCCATTGGCAGAGGCCGTGATCCTTCTTGCCACCGCCCCAAAATCCAATTCAGCAATAATGGCAATTGACGCCGCTTTAGAAGATGTGCGCAGCGGAAAGGGGCAGATCATTCCTCCTAATATTCAGGACAGCCACTACGGCGGCGCTGAAAAACTGGGGCATGGAAAGGGTTATCAATATCCCCATTCTTTCCCCAACCACTATGTAAAGCAAAATTACATGCCGGAGGATCTAAAAGGAAAACAATATTATCAATTCGGCGATAACAAGGTTGAAAGTGCCACTGCCGCATATTGGAAAAAAGTGAAGGAAGAAGCATGAGAAAAAAAGAAAAAATCCAATTCATTCTCGACGAGCTGAACCAATTATACCCCACCACTGAATGTGCGTTGAACTACACCCACCCTTATGAATTATTAATTGCCACACGGTTATCGGCGCAATGTACCGACGAACGGGTAAATAAGGTTACTCCCGCATTATTTAATAAGTACCCCTCTTTGGAGGCCTTTGCAGCAGCAGATTTTGACGAACTGTGCGAAATGGTACATTCCTGTGGCTTCTTCCGTGGAAAAGCAAAAAGCATTATTGAAATGAGCCAAGACATTTTAAACCGGTTCAATGGCAAGGTTCCCGACACGATTGAGGATCTGATCAGCTTATCGGGAATCGGCAGAAAAACCGCTAATTTGATCTGCGGCGACATTTACGGAAAACCCGCCATTATTGCCGACACCCATTGTATCCGCTTATCCAACCGTTTGGGTCTGACAACCAGTAAAAATCCCGAGCTTGTTGAAAAGCAATTAAAAGCGATCATTCCCCCACAACGGCAAACCAAATTCTGCCACAATTTAGTGCACCACGGCAGGGCTGTTTGCGATGCCCGCAAGCCGGATTGCGGCAGCTGTCCCCTCACAACTGTGTGTAGCTACTATAAAACAAATAAAATTTAAAATTATATTTGACATTTATTTTTAATGTATATATAATTAAATATAGTTTATTTATAGGACGGGATTTTCTTCCGTCAACAAGGAGGTCACAATGAGACAGAGAAAAGCCAGTATCTGGCAAAAATTATCTTTCTTTATTGTTGCTGCCATCATCCTTGCAATCGTGGCTTACACCGCATTTGGTATTTATACCGAGCGGAACAGCTACATGCGCTTTGGCATCGACATTAAAGGCGGCGTTAGCGCCACATTCCAATCGTCGGACGATGATATCGTTCCCACCGACGATCAGTTAGAAGCAGCCAAAACCATTATCGAACTGCGGTTGGATAACAACAACGTTTTGGACCGTACAGTTACAATCGATAAAGAAAACAAATCCATTATGGTTGAATTTCCCTGGCAAGCCAACGAAAAGGACTTTGATCCCGTAGCCGCCATTAAGGAATTGGGTGAAACCGCTCAGTTAACTTTCTCCATTGTGAAAGAAGCAGAAAGCGACGATAAGGGTGCCATTCCCCTTTCCGGTTACACCGGCGTTTACTACACTATAGAAGACACTTTTTTAGACGGTTCCAAGGTTGATACTGCCGAAGCCGGTTTCCAGCAAGGCGAATACATCGTAGCATTGGAATTTGATAAAGAAGGCGCCGATATTTTTGGCAACGTAACCGGTGAGCACGTTGGCGATCTGATCGGTATTATGATGGACGACACCCTGATCAGCGTGGCCACCGTTGAATCAGCAATTACCGGCGGTTCCGGCTACATCAGCGGCAACTTCACTTCCGAAGAGGCCCGTGATCTGGCTTCCAAGATCAGCTCCGGCGCACTGCCCTTTGATATGGAATCCAGCAACTATTCTTCCGTAAGCGCAACCATGGGCGCTCACGCTTTGAACGTTATGCTGCTTGCCGGCATGATCGCCTTATGCATCATTGTGTTGTTTATGTGCATCTATTACAAGCTTCCCGGCTTTGTGGCTTCCATTACACTGTTGCTTCAAACTGCCGGTCAGTTGTTGATCTTCCACCTGATGGGCCTCACTCTTACCCTCCCCGGTATTGCCGGTATTATCCTTTCCATTGGTATGGGTGTGGATTCAAACATCATCATTGCTGAGCGTATTAAAGAAGAGATCAACGCCGGTAAGACCCTTAAAGGTGCCATCTCTGCCGGTTACAACAGAGCCTTCTCTGCTGTACTGGACTGTAATGTTACTACCGCAGCCGTTGGCATTTTGTTGATGATCTTTGGTACAGGCTCTATGCTCTCCTTTGCATACACCTTGCTGATCGGTATCGTGCTGAACTTTGGTCTTTCTATTATTTCCAGCAAGCTGATGTTGCAATCCCTTTCCTGCTACAAAGCACTCAGCAACCCCAAATTCTATGGTTATAAAAAAGCAAAGGAGGTTCAGTAATCATGATTAATTTTTATGCTAAAAGAAAAATCTATTACATCATCTCCCTTGTTTTGATCGTTGCAGGTTTTATCGGTTTGTTGGTAAACGGTGTGAAGTTGGACATCACTTTCAGTGGTGGTGCCAAGATCACCTATAATTATACCGGTGATGAAATCGACACCGCAGCAGTTGAAAAGCTCGTTAAAAACACCTTGGGTCGTGATGCAACCGTACAGAATGCTACCGGTTACGATAACGACAGCCAATCCTTGGTAATCAATCTTGCCGGCACCAGCAGCTTAACTACCGAAGAACAGGAAAACATTTATGAAGCGCTAAACAAAAAATATAAGGATAGTGAAATCGAACAAGGCTCCACCACCAATGTGGAACCTGCCATCGGCCGCCGTTTCTTGGTACGTGGCTTAATCGCCATCGGGCTCGCCGCAGTATTTATTATCCTTTATGTTACCTTCCGCTTCTCTGTGGTATCCGGCTTTACTGCTGCTTTAACTGCACTGATTGCATTATTCCACGATATTCTGATGGTGTTCTTTGTATTTGTTCTGTTTGGGTTCCCCATCAACGACGGTTTTATTGCTGTTGTACTTACCATTTTAGGTTACTCAGTAAATGATACCCTGGTAATCTTTGACCGGATCCGCGAAAACAAACGCCTCACCGGCAATAAACTTCCCGTGGAGGAATTGGTTAACAAGAGCATCAACCAGTCTTTTACCCGCACCATCAACACCTCTTTAATGTCTATTACAGCATTAGTTTTAGTATTGATCTTTGGCATGATCAAGGGGCTTTCTTCTATCGTAAGTTTTGCTCTCCCCATGATGATCGGTATTATTTCCGGTTGCTATTCCTCTTCCCTGCTGGCACCTTGCCTTTGGTGTGCATTTAAAAAAAGCAAATAAAACTTTAGAAACCGCAATGCTTCGGCATTGCGGTTTCTTTGTTCCTGTGAATATCAAAGCCCGAAACAACTGTTTCGGGCTTTAAATTATTTTTCTTCATCGACGATCTGTACGTTCACAACGTTAACATTCACGGCCTCGACCTGATAATTGGTCATATCCTGAACGGCAGACAAGATTGCATCCTGCACCTTAACTGCAACATCCTGCACATTACATTTGTAACGCACCACGATACTGGCAGTAATGATAAGACCGTTTTCAGTATTCTCAACAGAGATCCCTTTTCCGGCATATTTCTTAGTAATCAGATCTTTTAGGTTACCGCCTAAAGATGCCGAAAGGCTAACAACACCTTCTACTTCGTTTGCCGCAACACTTGCAATGGTACACAATACTTCTTCCGAAATTTCAACAGTGCCTAATTCATTGGAAATATCCATAGTTATCTCTCCTTTGAAAGAATCATAATAATTTGCTCACATATGGGGGAGCAAGATGAACACTTTAGAACATCTATTGAAAATATTATATCACAAAGGGTGTAGTAATTGCAAGTTTTTTTAAGTTTATTCTGTTTTGATCTCCACGATCTTAATGGCAGATGCCTCATATCCGGATTCAGAGATCACGATCTCATTGATCTGGGCGGCTTCCTCGGCTGCCAAACCACCCGTAGCCACTACCACATTCACAGCATCATCCCCAATGTAAACCATGCAATCGGAGAAGCCCTTGGCTTTGATCAAACTTTCAATGGTACTCTCTGTATCGGTCACCTGCGCCATTTCGATCATGTCTTCATTCGCTTTTTCTTTTGTTTCAGCTACAGAATCTTCGCTCTCTGCCACTGATTTTAAAAGTTCTAACGCCTCATCACGTGTTTGCTGCTTATTTAATCTGCATTCGGTGAAATAAGCATCCACATCCTTTGCAGTTGTTTCCACCAGCTGTGCCTGGCCTAATGTCTTCCCCTCTTCGGCGTCATTATCACTAACCGCCCCGCTTTCTACCGAAACCATTCCCTCGTTATCTAAATCAACGTTATTTAAAAAACGCCAATTTAAATATACTGCAACACAAACCACTAACGCCAATGATAAAAATACGATCTGTCTTTTATTAATTTTCATATAATCACCCACTCATTGATACCACACAAATTTTATTCGTTCCGATCCCCAAAACCGTACTCACCGATTTAATGATCTCATTTTGGACCGTCACACTTCCTGCGCCTGCGGTTGCTACCGTAACACCGGCAATCTCCGGAACACTTTCGCGGGAGACTACCGCAACTTCATTTCCTTCTCTATCTGTAATTACAAGTACATTGCCGTCCTCCCGAACATATTCTTTTTTCCCGCCGGACGCCAATGTAATGGTAACCCGGCATTCTCCGGCACCCTCTACACTTTTAAGCATCTCTTTAATTTGATTTTCCGTATCATTAATATACTGTTGATCCATGTCAACAGTATCCACCGCAACTGCCTCCGGTTGATTAAACTGCTGTGTTAACAACACAATTCCCAGCAATGCCATAACCGGTAAATACCAATACTTTTTTACTTCCGGCAATATTTTATTTATGAGATCATTCATTTTTCACCTCTATGTAAGCAATCCCGATCTGATAACGCCCCGCAAGCAAATTTCTGGCGGTTTCTGCTTCATTACCCGATACAATTACTTTTTTTATTTCAAATGTTTCTTGATTTACTTCCACCGATACCGAAACCACCAATGCATTTATCTCCTCTGCTTCCAAATAGTTTTGAAATTCTTCCTTTAATCCAACCTCGATCATTTCAGCCGCTTGGCTCCAAACCTCATTACTGCGTGAATAACCAGAGTTAAACAAAGTTTTTAATGATTCAAAATTCAAGTTTCGTATCCCTTGAACAACAGATAACAGAATAAAGATAGATATAATCGCTTTCATTAAGTAGGTGCTCTTTCCCTTGGGAATTGCCTGCTTTAGATAAGCCATTAAAACCATTAGAATACAAATTAAAAGTCCCGCACTTTTTATATCATTCATCTTACACTATTCATAATTCCAAATAAGGATATTAAACTCATCAGCGCCACACATCCGCCCAAAGCCAGCATCAGATAAAAACAATTTGCCAATACGTCAGAAACGGACCGCATCGTGGAATCATTCATAAATGCAGCAACCCAACGGCAAAGGCTCCAACTCAAACCACGCACACCAATCCCAATTAACACCGGCAAGATCACAGACAAAACAATCAAAACGCCCGCAATAGCAAAGGAGGTCTTAACCCCGGCAGCAACTGTAAATAAGCCATCCACTCCCTGCGAAAGGGTTCCACCCACCATAGGAATCAAGCCACCAACTGCCGTGCGGATATATTTTTGCAAAATTTGATCGCCAGCCACTGCCGCATTGGTTTGCAATTTCATCACCGTGCGAAAAATAACGATTAAAATTCCAATAGCCCATAGCACAAACCGTTTAATATTTTTGCTGATGGATGCGAAATTATATTCATCACTTACAGCCGAACAAATTCCAATTGCCAAATATACATCGGTAAGTGGTAATAAAAGATTTTTTGAAATTAAGGTCCCAAATTCTCCAAGTAACACCATAGCGGCAGAAAAAACTGTTGCCCCCGTTCCCTCCCCGGCCGAAACCATTACTACAGTAAAAGATGGAATACAGGCAGTGGCAAAAATATTCAAATTTTCTATTGCTTCTTGTAGCAAGATGGCACAATTATGTAAACCACTTTGGCACATCAACGCAATAGATATAGACAGAATAAGGGAAAAAAGCATCTGTATATTCTGATTTTGTATATTTCCGCTGCAGCGGCTAACAATAACCGAAAGAAACACCAATGTGAGCCCTCGGATTAAATCTTTTAAACTATCACCAAATGTACGATTAAAAAGATTTCCCAAATATGAAAAAAACTTTGAAAAACTTAGGTCCTCCATCACCGAATTCGGATCGTTAAGGTTGGTGTCCTCCGAAAGCAATGATTCTCCCGGCTCAACTGAATACCGAAAATCATCGTTATATTCATTTTCGGCTTGAACCGAAGGGATCATAATTATTAGTAGCAAAGAGAACACTAAAAACGTCTGTATTTTTTTCATTACAGTAAACCCAAAATTATTTGTAAAAAATCCTCAAACAATGGAATCGCTAATACCAACAAAGTGCAACGGCAGGCAATCTCTACCTTTTCTCCCCATCCGCTTTGCCCGCAATCTTTACACGAACTAACGGTGAATTCTCCCAGATAGCAAACTGTTAAACCTTTTAGTACTACCTCGAAATATTGATTATTTACTCCGGCACTTTCCGCAAGATGCTCAATAAAAGTAAACACAGAAGAAAGTTTGGTGCAAACAAAAAGCAGAATAACGGCTCCGCCGGCCACAGATACAAACACTGCGTATCGCTCATTTACTTGTTTTAAAAACAAATAAATAAGCAAGCAACCAATTATGGCAGTTAATAATTGATAGATGTTCATTTTAATTCAAATACTGTGTATATGGTGGAAAACAGGTCGCCGATCTCTTTCAAAAGAACCAGTAAAACAATAATGACGCCGGCAAGAGTGGTTAAGGTAGCGTATTCATCGCGCCCCAGTTTGCCCAAAATCATATTAACAACTGCAACCACAATACCAATTACAGCGATTTTAAAAATCAGTTCAACTTCCATTTTAAAATAGTAGTACTGCAATCAGTAGTCCGATGGCACCGGTTACAATGGGCAATGCCTTTCCCGACGAAGCAGTATCCTCCTGAAGTTTTTTAATAGTATGCTCCAAGTAATTCAGTAAATCTTGATTAGCTGCTACTGATTCACGAAAAGAACTGTTTTTGATGTTTAAAATTGCTGTGTGCAATTTCATGCGATCTTCTTCAACCAGCCCGCTAATCGGAATGTCTGATAAAACATTCTTGGCAATCTCACCTTTTTCGGCAAAACTTTCCTGAATAGTTTTACGGTAACTGCGCAGTTCCCGGTCAAAATCCTTAAATAGTTCTTGCAAAATCAATAACGCCTTTACCCGTTTTTTCCATTGATCTGTGCGCACCTTACCCAATAAATAACCGCTGCTAACAATCATCACTGCTCCAAAAATCTTCATCATCATAATGGTTTACCGTCATGACCTTTCGGATCTTTCCCGGGGATCTTGCCCCTTTCATCAACACAACCTTTGAAATAGCCCCTGCGTCCAACAAACGTTTTATTTGAGGTCGATTAAACAATTCTTCTTCGTCCTTTGCATGGGCAGTTACCAATACCGGAACGCCTGCATTCATCGCCTCCAACATACGCTCTGTTTCTTCTGCAGTGCCAATTTCGTCGCACACAAGCACCTGGGGTGAAAGAGTACGTAAAGCAATCATCATTCCATATGGTTTAGGATAGCCGTCTAATACATCCGCCAATGCACCCAAATCCTTTTGCGCCACCCCTTGAAATACTGCACCAATCTCACCCCGTTCATCCACCACTGCAGAACGATACCCTTTTTCAGAAAGAATTCTAACAAGGTCACTAAGTATGGTTGTTTTTCCACCGCATGGTTCGGAAACGATTAATGTGGAGCAAAATTTATCATCGCAAAGTAATTTTGGGAAAAGAGATTCAGCAATACCTTTCACATTGCGGCAAATCCTAAAATTCAACGAAGAAAGATCGCGAATTCGCACAATACCTTTTTCATCTACCACATAAGTTCCGCACAAACCAACCCGATGCCCTCCCGGCAAAGGAATGTAACCATTTTCCATTTGCGTTTCAAACTGATATGCCCCGCCTCGAAAAACCTTTTCCAGCATAAAATCCATATCTGCTTGGGAAATTGATATTCCATCTACCGTATAGTTTCCCTCACGGCAGGAAATGGAGCAGCCCTTTCCCATGCGAAAACGCAGTTCCATGGCATTTTTTAAAAGTTCTTTCGGTTGCTTCTCGATCAAACTGCGCCACTCTTCTTTTATATATGGGTATAATTCCACAATTCCTTTTGAACAACCCTTATTTTTCATTGATAGTTGTCCCCCCTTTGCTTACATTTTATGGACAACAAAAAGCAATTAGAACGCAAACATAAAAAAATACCCGTCTGCGGAAAAATATCCAAAAGAACGGGTATACTACATAAAAGAGAAGGAGGTTTTCTTAATGAACGGAACCAAAATTAAGGATATTTTTGCTCGGCAAATTTTAGACTCTCGAGGAAATCCCACCATAGAAACACAAATTTTATTGGAAAATGGGGTGACCGGTTGGGCAGCAGTACCAAGCGGCGCATCCACCGGTCAATATGAAGCGGTAGAACTACGGGACGAAGCCGATATTTACGGAGGCAAAAGCGTATTTAAGGCAATCAAGAATGTTAACCACCCCATCAACGAAGCACTTTACGGCTTTGATATTTTTGATCAAACTTCTATCGATCGTAAAATGTTGGAATTAGACGGCACGGAAAACAAATCTAATTTAGGGGCAAACGCAATTCTTTCGGTTTCATTGGCAGCAGCACGAACTGCGGCAATCGCTTGTAAAATGCCTCTTTACCGCTATTTGGGCGGTGTTGCCGCCATGACCATGCCAGTACCCATGCTCAACGTATTAAACGGCGGCGCTCATGCCAATAACAATGTGGAAATTCAAGAATTCATGATCGTGCCCATTGGGGCTCCAACCTTCACAAAGGCTATGGAAATGAGCATTCGTGTTTATCACAGCCTGGGACATATCCTTAAGGAAGCGGGACTTAGCACCAGCGTTGGCGATGAGGGCGGTTTTGCGCCAAACTTGGAAAGCGATGAACAGGCCTTGCAACTTTTGATCCGTGCTATTGAACGCACCGGACTGGAACCGGAACGTGATATTGCGATTGCCTTGGATGCCGCAGCCAGTGAATGGAAAACACCGGATGGCTACCGTCAGCCAAAAAGCGGAAAAGAATTTAAAACCGACGAATTGATCGATTATTTTGAAGATTTAATCAAAAAATACCCTATTATTTCACTGGAAGATCCCCTGGGCGACGACGATTTTAAAGGTTTTGCCAAAATAAGAAAAAGAACAGGAATTCAAATTGTAGGAGACGATCTGTTTGTAACAAACGGAAGACGGCTTCAGCAAGGAATTTCCATGAACAGTGGAAACGCAATTCTGATCAAACTAAATCAAATCGGTACCTTGAGCGAAACACTGGAAACCATTCGTATGGCAAAAAACAACGGTTATAAGACCATTATTTCCCATCGAAGCGGAGAAACGGCGGATCCCTTTATCGCAGATTTAGCAGTTGCAGTAAATGCAGGGCAAATTAAGACCGGCGCTCCCGCCCGCAGTGAGCGTGTGTGCAAATATAACCGCCTGATGGGAATCGAATCCGTTGTTGGTGTTCACAGTTATTACCCCGGATATGCCGTTTTTCTGTAAAGTAAATTACCATTACAGGAGAATAAAACATGAATATGAAAAAAATCGGCATAATTGGGTGTGGATTTGTTGGTTCCTCCATTGCATTTGATCTAGCAGGAGCCGGATTGTTTTCCGAAATGGTATTGATCGATATGAATAAAAAGAAAGCCGATGGTGAAGCCATGGATCTTAGCCATGGACTCCCCTTTTCCGGGCCCATGGCTATTTACCAAGGAGAATATAAGGATCTTGCAGAGTGCGGAATTGTTATTATTGCCGCAGGAGCAAATCAAAAACCGGGCGAAAACCGAACGGAGCTACTGGGCCGAAACCGTACCATTATGAACAGTATCGTTGAACAACTATTACGTTACAACAAAGAATGTATCCTGATTGTGGTTTCAAACCCGGTGGATGTATTAACCAAAATGGTTTTTGAAGCATCCGGATTTCCGCCGGAGCGAGTGATTGGCTCCGGAACCGTATTGGATACAGCACGCTTGAAATATTTATTAGGTGAGCGATTAACTGTTGATATTCGTAATGTTCACGCTTTTATTATCGGCGAGCACGGTGATGAAGAATTTGCTGTATGGAGCAGCGCTAATATTTCGGGAATTGATTTAGATGACTTTTGTAAATTAAGAAAAAACTGTGATTTTGAAAAAATAAAACCGGAAATTCTAGAGCAAGTGATCAACAGTGCTTACAAAATCATCGAAAGCAAAGGTGCCACCTACTATGGAATTGCCAAGGCTGTAGGGCGGATCGTGGAATGCATTGTTAAAGATCATCATTCTGTTCTTCCCATCTCTGTTTTAGTGGACGGTCACTACGGACTGCATGGTATATATATGAGTTTACCCGCAATTTTGGGTAAAAACGGCGTAGAACGTATCCTTGATTTTGATTTAAATGAGGATGAACTATCACGATTGGAAAATGCGGCACAGCATTTACGTTCCATGAAGTAAAAAAGGATTGGATCCCTTGGGATCCAATCCTTATATTTATTTTTTCAACCGTTTCATTGCAGCTTTTAATTGCGGATCTTCGTCATAAGAAAGTTCATAAAAACGATCTTCCTGATCGGCGGTCATTGTTACCTCCACGTCGGGAGAAACACCGATTCCGTCGTAATTTTCACCGTTGGGCGGATAATAAAGATTGGTGGAAAGATACAGTGCAGTATCATCGCCTAAAGGAATGACCTCCTGCGCCATGCCTTTACCATAAGTTGTGGTGCCAATTAGTGTTCCGTAATCAAAATCACGGAAGGCTGCGGCAAAAAGTTCACCGCCACTATAGGTGCTTCCATTGATCAATACAACAAATTTTCCGTCAAGACAATCATCATCGGAGGTGTACTCCGTTTTCTCGCCGTTTTTATCCTGTACCGTGCAAAGAGTACCCGCAGGGAGCAGATAATCTAAAATTTCCGTAACCGCAGCAAGGGAACCACCGGTATTGTAGCGCACATCAAAAATAAACTTTTTAGCGCCCTTATCCTGCAGATCTTCTACAGCGGAAATAAAATCTTCAGCTGTATTTGTATCAAATTCACTGATAGTGATATAACCAATACCGGATACCATTAAACGCTTACTAATGGTCGCTTCCGTATATTCTTCAACTGTAACCGAAAGGGTAAGCGTTTGCTTACCACGGAGAACTTGAAGCTTTATATCCGTTCCCAATTCCGCTTTTAAACGGTTGGTGGCATCTGTGTAGCTCATTTGGGAAACATCATTATCATCGATCTTCACAATTACATCCCCCGCCTGAACGCCGGCGGTATCGCAAGGAGAGCCGGAGCGCACACGAGTGATCTTTAAATATCCGGTGGAGGCAACATATTTTACGTTAGCACCAATACCGGATGCTTTTCCCTCAGCAGAATTTTTAAATTCCAGATAACTGGTTTTATTTAAATATACACCGTAACGGTCAATGCCGTCGATATAACCGCTGAGCAAGGAATCCATAGCATCGTCTTCATCAAACTCGCCCACATAGCGGTTGTTGATCACCTGATATACACGGGTGAGTTTTTCAAACATTTCGCTTTTACCGGTGGTTCGCTCCACCATATGCGCCATATACATATAGGTAGCAATGCAGGAAGCCATTATTGCGGCAACAACGAAGAAGATCACCGTGCCGAGTTCAATCTTTTTTCTCATAAATTCACCTATTTATTAAAGGAAATTAAAATTATAATTGAAGTAAGAGAGCGGATTTTTATATTCTCCGTTTTCAATCACCTCAAAATGAAGATGAGGTCCAGTAGAATACCCGGTTGAGCCTACATAAGCAATTGTGTCACCACGGGAAACCTTTTGACCTACGCTAACGTTCAAACTACTGGCGTGACCGTACAAGGTGCTACAATTACCACCGTGATCAATCACCACGTAATTACCGTAGGCCGTATTCCAACCGGCTTTTAAAACTGTTCCACTGTTTGCAGCATAGATTGGCTTTCCGCGAATGCCGCCGCCGGCAATATCAACGCCGGTATGCATTTTATAAACACCGGTAATCGGGTGTGTACGGTAGCCAAACACATCGGTGATATTATAATATCCGCTAACCGGCCAAAGATATTGGCCGCCTACAAATTCCTCTTTGGAACTGTTGGAAAGGGCTGCGCGAATTTCTGCTTGTAACGCCTCTTCTGCCGCCTCAGCCTTTTTAATAGCCGCTA
Organism: Eubacteriales bacterium; assembly: GCA_045538295.1. Classification (GTDB taxonomy): domain Bacteria; phylum Bacillota; class Clostridia; order Oscillospirales; family QAKW01; genus QAKW01. The sequence continues at coordinate 5,637 of JAZSRD010000037.1, read as the reverse complement.
GGTTTGCGGCGGTTTTTTCATTAAAACTCTGCACTAAAGAATTGCTTTGCGCCTGTTTTTTCTCCAAGGAAGAAACATTGCTCTCAAGAGAATTCAAAGCGCTCTCTTGGGCAGTCTTTTTTTCTTTGATCGCCTTTGTTTCCCGTTCAATAGTCTCCTTGGTTTCGGTAAGTTCCTTGATAACCTGCTGATCATAAGCAGCCATCTGCTTTACCAATTCAACCCGGGTAACAAAATCGTGCAACGATGCAGAGCTTAAAATAATGCTGATGTATGAAGTGTTGCCCAGCTCATACATTGCCCGAATTCTTTCTTTAGCATGTTCGGTATTCTCTTTTAAAGAGGATTCCGCTTCTTTAAGTTTTTTCTGGCTTTCATCCAATTCGGTAGAAAGGTTCGAAACAACATCGTTTAGGATGTCCGCTTCGCTATTTAATTCGTTGATCTGCTGATCGAGAATAGACTTTTGTTCCAAAACAGCCTCTTTTTTATCAGCGATCGTTTCCAGTTCTTTCTCTAATTTTTCTTTTTTGGCCGCTATTTCATCCAATTCGCTTTGCATATCGGATACGCTGGAATCACCATAGGTCTTAAGACTAAAAACGATAGACGTAAGCATGCCTAAAACCAGTAACACAATAATCGCCAGCGCAATAACAGAGCGCCATTTTTTCATATACTCACCTATACCTTTAAATACTTATTGATAGAAAATGCACTGCCAAACAAACCAACAAACAGGCCAATTCCCACAAAATAGAACACAATCATCGGGCTAAGCTGCGCAAAGGGGACCGTGGTAATAAAGCTGAGATCCGCCACCAAAGGCTGCAGCAAATACACATAAATGATCCATTGCACTGCAAAGGAGGCTATGGCAGCACACACACCGATGATAATGCCTTCTAAAATAAAGGGCGTACGAATAAACGCATTGGTAGCACCCACGTATTTCATAATATTGATCTCATGCCGACGGCTATGCATTGCCAGTTTAATAGTGTTGGAAACAATAAACCAAGAAACAAGTGCCAAGATCACCATGATCCAAAAACCGAGAATATCCATCACCCTTTTTAAGGAGATCAGCATATTCACCACATCTTGAGAATCAGAAATATTGGCAATCTCGTCGAGGGCAGAAATTTTGGCCGAAACAGCCTCAAACTCCTCTAAATGCTTTTCGTCAACCTTAATTCTAAACTCATTTCTAAGGGGGTTTTCATCACCGTAAAACCAAGAAAGATAGGTGCTGTCTTCATCGAACTGCTCCTGATATTCACTCATGGCTTCATCCTTAGTTACATATTCAACCGTTTTCACATAGTCAATCGATTCGATCTCTTCTTGCAAGGACGCAAGTCTGCTTTCTTTCACGGCGTCATCCACATAGGCAACGATCTCGTTCTTATCGCCCAACGACTCCATAAATGCTGTAATATTTGCCGAGCAAAGATAAGCGGAACCAATGATCAGCATACATGCCATCAAAACAAAAACAGATGCAAAAGTCATCAGATAGTTTTTTCGAATACTTTTAAACGCAGATTGCAAAAAATACATGGTCCACCCCCTTACTCTTCCACAGTACTATAGCCACCCACCTGATCGCTTACAATGCGACCCTTTTCCAGGCGAATTACCCGTTTATTAAACTCGTTTACCAAATTATTATCGTGCGTTACTACAATAACCGTAGTGCCGTTTTGGTTGATCTGGCTCAAAAGCTCCATGATCTCGTGAGCCATATTCGGATCCACATTACCGGTGGGCTCATCGGCTATGATCAAATGGGGATTATTCACCAGGGCACGTGCCATTGCAACGCGCTGCTGCTCCCCGCCGGAAAGTTCGGGGGGATAATTCTTGGCTTTATGTCCTAAGCCCACAACACCTAATACATATGGAACGCGCCGACGAATGGTTCGCTGAGGGCTACCGATAGCACGCATGGCAAATGCAACATTTTCGTATACGGTCATGGTATCGATCAAGCGAAAATCCTGAAAAACCACGCCCATACTGCGACGCAACATGGGAACCTTAGAATTTCGCATCTTTTTAATATCAAAATCGCCAACATGAACTGTACCGCCGGTGGGTACCTCTTCATGCATCAACATTTTGATTACGGTACTCTTTCCTGCACCGCTGGGACCAATTACGAATACAAATTCACCATCTTCAATTTTAAAAGATACACCATTCAACGCATTGGTGCCGTTTGGGTAACTTTTATAAACATCATCAAATAAGATCATGGTAACTCCTAATTAAAATTTGGTGGGGTTGGCGGTGAGATACCGCTTAACCATCAATGCCACCTTAAATACAATGGCATGATCGAACCGACGAAGATCCAAGCCGGTGAGCTTGCGGATCTTTTCAAGACGGTACACCAGAGTATTTCTGTGCACAAACAATTTTCTGGATGTTTCGGAAACGTTTAAATTGTTCTCGAAAAACTTTTGAATCGTAAAGAGTGTTTCATAGTCCAAGGACTCGATGGAACCTTTTTTGAATACCTCGGAAAGGAACATTTCACACAAAGTGGTAGGCAGCTGATAGATCAAACGTCCGATTCCCAAATTATCATAGGTCATAATGAATTTTTCGGTATCAAACACTTTACCAACTTCCAAAGCAATTTGCGCTTCATTAAAGGAACGGGGCAAATCACGGATATTATCCACGATAGTACCAATACCCACATAAGATTTAATATAAAGCTCACTGCTTACAATATCGATAATGCTCTTTGCGAGTTTTTCAAGATCTTTATTATCATTAAAGTTCTTAACTTCTTTTACCAGCACCAGGTCGGTTTCATTAATATTAATGATAAAATCCTTTTGCCGATCAGGAAACAGCCCCTGCAAAATATCGTAAGCAGAAACATCGCTTTTATCGGAAAGGCGGATCAAGATCACAACACGGTACGCTTCTACCTCAAAGCGCAGTTCTTTTGCTTTAATAAAAATATCTCCGGGCAGAATGTTATCCAAGATCACATTCTTCACAAAATTATTTTTATCAAATTTCTCATCATAATACTGCTTAATATTTGTGAGGGTAATCGTGATCAGATTAATATAATTTGCCGCCAGTTCATCGGTCCCCTCTACAAAAGCAACATACTCCAAACCGGAACGAGAATTCAGAGGTTTATAGGTATAGCCATCTTCAACAATACTCTCCATTGTGGCAGAGATCGAAGAAATGACATTCTCATGTACTTCACCAATCTTAATAAGATCACTGCAAGAAATAACAGTACCATTCTCATCAATCACACCTACGGTACGATCAATACTGTCTTTCAACTGATACACTACACTCTGAAAAAAACGATTTGACATATGTAATTATCCTCCTATACATTTTGACTATAATGCTATTTCATATTTTACTACATATCCATATCTTTTTCAACAGTTTTTTGTAAAATAATTTGTTAACATTGCACAACGTAGTAAAAAATAACTTGCCGATAGGGTGTTTCGTTGGTTAAAGATGCAAGAAACATCATAAAAAACAAGAAAAAACTTTCGTCAATATTAATATATAAAAAGCGGCACAGCATTTGCTGTGCCGCTTAAACGATAAATTTAATTAGTTAACCAAGGTACGCTCAGTTTCTGCATCAAACAGATGGCAGTATTCCAGATCCAAAGCAACTTTGATAGCATCATCGGCAGTTGCGGTAGACTTGGGAGATACACGAGCAGTGAATTTACTACCCTCTACGTCCAAATACAAATAGGTTTCAGAACCCATCATCTCTGCAACTTCTACGTTACAATCGATGGCATACTCAGGCAGTCTTTCCAGATGCTCTTCCTCATCGTGAACATGCTCAGGACGGATACCCAAAATAACAGTTTGACCAACTTTTTCTTTTACATCGTCGTTGATCTTAGTTTCGGGCAGTTTCAAAGAGTTACCGGCGAACTCAACATAGTAGTTGCCATCTCTTTCGGCCAATTCTACTTTAACAAAGTTCATCTGAGGAGATCCGATAAAGCCGGCCACGAAAACATTGCAGGGATACAGATACAGATTCTGGGGAGTATCTACCTGCTGAATCAAACCGTCTTTCATAACAACGATGCGGGAAGCCATGGTCATAGCTTCGGTTTGGTCATGGGTAACGTAAATAAAGGTGGTTTTCAAATTATGATGGATCTTGGAAAGCTCGGTTCTCATTTGAGCACGCAGCTTTGCATCCAGGTTGGAAAGAGGTTCATCCAGCAAGAATACCTTGGGCTCACGTACGATAGCACGCCCCAAAGCAACACGCTGACGCTGACCGCCGGACAAAGCCTTGGGCTTTCTATCCAGCAAATGGCTGATGTCCAAGATCTTGGCAGCCTCTTCTACTCTTCTCTTGATCTCATCCTTAGGGGTCTTTCTGAGTTTCAGACCGAAAGCCATATTGTCGAAACAGGTCATATGGGGATACAGAGCGTAGTTCTGGAACACCATTGCAATATCTCTGTCCTTCGGAGCAACGTCGTTCACAAGCTTATCGCCAATGAACAATTCACCTTCGGTGATCTCCTCAAGACCGGCGATCATTCTAAGGGTGGTGGACTTACCGCAACCGGAAGGACCAACCAGTACCAAAAACTCTTTGTCTTCAATTTCCAGGTTGAAATCGGAAACTGCAACAACACCGCCGGGATATCTTTTGTAAATGCCTTTCAATGACAAACTTGCCATAATATTGAACCTCCTGATGAAGCATTATTATTTATGATAACTATACCACAATTACTTTAAAATTGGAATACTTTTTTTAAACAAATTTAAGGTTTACATTTTGTCTATACTGCACAAATCGACTCGCCTTTTAATAGATGTGGCTCATTTTTTAGTGGATATGCCCACAATGCATACAATATTATTCCACACTTTCCAATGAAATAATCTCCTGACTTGTTAAATATCTGCAATTTCCTTCTTCCAGAGCAGGATCAAGCGAGAGCCCATGAATCGCTTTGCGGTGGAGAGCGGTCACCTCATTCCCCAATGCGGCAAACATCCGCTTGATTTGGTGAAATTTTCCCTCGGAGATTTTTAGAAGTCCGTAATTAGTTTTTATCGGATCGTAATATGCAGGTTTACACACCAAGCCATCGTTTAAAACAACACCTTGTTTTAAACGCTCGATGTCATCCGGGGAAACAGGATCTCTCGATGTTACCAAATATTCTTTAAACACCTCTTTTTTAGGTGCCAATAATCGGTGCGCCAGATCCCCGTTATTCGTAATCAGCACGAGCCCGGTGGTATCTTTATCCAAGCGCCCGCAAACAAACAGATCCTTTTTTTGATATTCCGCAGGTAATAAATCAAAAACCGTTTTGCTCTTGCTATCACGATTAGCACAAACATACCCTACCGGCTTGTGGAGCATAATATAAAAATACCGTTGATAGGCCACGGGCTGTCCGTCCAATGAAACAATCCCATCGTCCACGTGAACCGACGAGTTCTTTACCACTGCGCCGTTCAAAGTTACACGCCCTGCCGAAACAGCTTTTTTCGCTTCGCTGCGAGTCATATTTAAGGTATCACATAAATACTTATCTAATCTCATATCCTCGTTTTAAGGCTGCGCCAAAAGGCGCATCC
>JAZSRD010000018.1:0-20789 GCA_045538295.1 Eubacteriales bacterium | reverse complement strand
GCATACCCTAAAGGGTAGCCCTTTTTCTATTGGCGGAGAGAGGGGGATTCGAACCCCCGAACGGGTTTAAGCCGTTACACGATTTCCAATCGTGCGCCTTCGACCAGCTCAGCCATCTCTCCAAACTGCTTGAATAGTATACAATACATCCATGCAAAAGTCAAGCAATTTTTTTAAAAGATTTTAGCGAAAAACAGAACCATCCTGCCGGAAAAATCCCAGGCGGCGCACAAGGTGGATCTCGGCAGGGATCCCCCCATTTTTTAAGCCCTCTGCCAAATAGTTCGGGCTTAAAGAGCGCTCGTTTCCGGCGGCAATGGTTGCCAGCAACACCACTTTGCCCGGCTCGTCTTGCTGAGCTTGGAGTTTTAATATGAACTCTCGCAGATCCACTTCCTTTTCGCTCCGTTTGGTCTTTTTCAGCACCGTAAGGGGGCCCTCAAATGCCCGTTGGATCGTTTGAGCATCCGCCTCCGTTTGCAGTTCCACCCGGTAGGCTGCCCAGGCAATTTGCTTAAAATGATCCCGGGGCTCATAGATCTCTAAAATCTTTAAGGAATCGGGAAAAGCCGCCTTTAATGCCTCAGGTTCAAAATCATCGGTCACCCGAAAATCAAACAGTTCCCCTTCGCTTTCAAAGCCCAGGGGCAAGGGCTGGGCAAACACACAATAGGGGTGGGGGCTAAAGCCGCCGGTGCTCCAAAAAGGAATGCCGCTGCGGCGCAGTCCACGCATTACTGCCCTGTTCAGATCCAAATGGGCAAAATATACTGCCCCATCTATTTTGCAAAAGCGTGCCCGCATATCTTTAAACATCGCATTTCCTCCCCAGCATGGCATTGGCTCCGCAGCCGGAGCACCCCTCCTTACAGTTGGGCGTGGTTTGCGCCCGATAACTGCGCTCGGCTTCTTTAATTAAATACTCTTTGGTAACACCAATATCAATAAAATCCCAGGGAAGTTTCTCATCGAATGCCCGTTTTCGCAGGGAATAGAAATTACCGTCTACGCCGGTTTCCCAAAAGGCTTTCAACCAACGCTCATAATCAAAATGCTCGGTCCAGGCATCCAGTTTGCCCCCCTGCCTCATCACCTGCACCAGCACCGGCGCCAGGCGGCGATCCCCCCGTGCCAAAATTGCTTCGATCATCGAGGTGCGGCAATCGTGATAACTCAAAGAAATTTGTTTACTGCGCACTTTACTATATAAATAGTCCTGCTTACGGCGCACCTCTTCCTCCCCATTTTGCGCCTCCCACTGAAAGGCAGTAAAGGGCTTGGGAATAAAGGTTGCCAGGCTAACTGCAATATGGATATAGCGGTTGCGTTTTTGCTTATCGGTATCGTAAAAATAACCAATGATCTTATCTGCCATGGAATGAATGGCATCCAGATCCTCGCTGGTTTCGGTGGGTAGCCCCATCATAAAATAAAGCTTTACCGAGGAATTGCCGTTTTCAAAGGCGATCCGGCAGCTGCGCTCAATATCTTCTTCGGTTACGTTTTTATTAATTACGTCCCGCATCCGCTGGCTCCCCGCCTCGGGAGCAAAGGTAAAGGTGGATTTTTTTACCCCGGTGATCTTTGCCGCCAGTTCTTTAGAGAAGTTATCCACCCGCAACGAGGGCAACGAAAGATTGATACTGCGGGGCTCGGTATAACGGATCAGCTCATCCACCAGTTTTTCGATCTCGGGATAATCGCTGGAGGAAAGGGAGCAAAGGGATAATTGCTCATAACCGGTATTTTCCAAGAGGGTGCAGGCGTCCTTTACCAAGGTATCTGCCGATTTGCACCGAACCGGGCGAAACAACATCCCCGCCTGGCAGAACCGACAACCCCGGATACAGCCCCGGAACAGTTCAACGGTCACCCGATCGTGCACTGCTTCGGAAAAGGGAATGATCTGGCTTTTGGGGTAATAGGTCTGATCCAGTTCCCGGATAATACGCTTTTTCACGGTAGCGGGCACACCTTCACGGTTGGGGGTAAAGGAACGGATGGTGCCATCCTCATTATACTCCACATCGTAAAGGGAGGGTACATAAAAGCCCTCCATTTGGGAAACGGCAAACAAAAATTCGTCCCGGCTCCAGCCCTTAGTGCGGGCTTCCCGTAGCTTGTCCGTAAGTTCCGGCAACGCCTCTTCCCCCTCACCGATGCTGAAAATATCAAAAAAGGGTGCCAAAGGTTCCGGGTTATAGGCGCAGGGGCCGCCACCCACCACAATGTTTTTAAGCCCGATGCGATCCTTGGCATAAAGGGGCAGTCCGCCCAACTCCAGCATATTAAGGACCGTGGGGTAGCACATTTCATATTGCAGGGTAAAACCTACCAAATCGAATTCATCCAAAGAGGTGTGGCTTTCCATGGTATAAAGCTTGATCCCCTCTGCCCGCATCCTTTCTTCCATATCCACCCAGGGTTGGAACGCCCGCTCACACCAGGTGCCCGGTTGCTCATTCAAGGCACCGTAAAGGATCCGTAGCCCCAGGTGGGACATCCCTATATCATATATATCGGGAAAGCAAAAGGCAAAACGCACATCCACCTGAGATAAGTCCTTTTCCGTTTGACCGATCTCTCCCCCCACATAGCGGGCGGGTTTTTGCACCTGCAACAGCAGATCCCTCATCTCGTTGATGTTATACGTCATATCCGTTCTCCTTTATCAAACTGATCAAATAAATACAAACAAAAAGCAATGAAATATTATACCCGCTGGAAAGAAACTGCCAAAAGGCAAGGGCCAGCAAAGGCAACAGGCAGCAGGGCGCCACGTACAGTAAGATCCGCCGCTGTAAATGGGGCGGGCAATACAGCCCCAACACTGCCCGCAGGATCCTGCCTCCGTCCAAGGGCAAAATGGGCAATAAATTCATGGCTGCCAAGGCACCGTTGGCAAAGCAAAAGAACCCCTGCCCTGCCAAGCCGAACCCCAGTGCCAGCATAACGCTGGTAAGGGGACCCGCCGCCGCAACCAAGATCTCATCCTTATAAGAAAGACCGTTCACCGCCAGGGCAAAGCCTTGTCCGCCCCCGGAAAAGCCTTGGATACTGCCGCCCAGCAGCCGGATCACTACCCCATGCCCCAGTTCGTGCATTAGGGAAAAAGCTACCAGCCACAAGGGATCGAAGGAACCTTCGATCAGCATATAAGAAAAGATCAGCAGAATGGGAAAAAAGGATATTTTAAGCCGCTTCATTCTGCTCTGCCAAGGCCTGATCTACCGTTTGCTGTACGTCGGATCCTTCCCCATTGTTGAAAACGGCAAGAACATCCTCTTTCCAGCCGGAAAGGGTTTCTTCCACCGCCTTGCTGTTGAAATACTTTTCCAACCACTCCGGGTGGGATGTTTTTACATAAAAACCGCCTGCCGCTAAAAACAGCAAAATGATCAATAGGCTTATAAACAGCGAGCCCTTTGTTTTTTGCATCCCTTGCCGCCGTTCCTCCTGCTCCGAGCGGCGTAGTTCCCGCAAGGAATCTCTGTGGTATGCTTCCATTTTATCATCTCCTTGCTATAGGGTATGAAAAAATGCCAAGCTATAGAATTAAATTATATCACTACCGCCCAAAAAATTCAATGGTTCCCCTGCCGTTTCTGCATTTTTAGCCAGTTGTAAAATCCATACAGATCGTTGACTAAAAACATCAAAAAGCAAACGATCACCGAAAGATACGAGAGATCCTCCAAGGTTGCAAGCCACCACAAAACAATCAACACCACATCGTTGGCCGCATAAGCAAGAGCAAAATAGGGACTTCGCCGAAAGGTAAGGTACACTGCAATAAAACTGGTGGTCACCGAAAGCGTACTGGGAACAATATATGCGGTATCAAAAGCCTCTAAAATAAACCAAAAAACGGCGGTTACAATTCCCGCAAGCACCAACATAAGCCAAAACTCCTTGGAGCGAATCCGGTTTACTGCCACCTCTGCCCGGTTTCCGTTATAAGGATTGCGAAGCCAGGCGATCAATGCAAAAAGTGCCATGGGTGCTGTCATCCCCAGATACGTGATCATTTCGCCATAATAAGAAAACGTGTAAGAGATTATGCCGTATAATACACTGAACAACACCATTAACGCCTGCCCAACAGGGTTCCCCTTGGCGTTAAAGATCAAAGAAGTTGCCCCAATCAAGGAGGCGGCAAGGGTCAAATAATTGGTTCTGTCGAATAACATAAACGTCAATAGGATCAGCAGTACGGAGCTACTCCAAAGCAACTGCTCTTTTTTTGAAAAATAATGCCATAATTTTTTCATAGGAACCTCCAAAAAAATAAGCATTCGTATATACATCTTCAAAGACCTAACGATGTATACCGAATGCTTACGCATTTCACTACCCGGTGGCAGTATATTCTCTTTTTAGACAAGATTAATCCGAACCTGCCTCAAAGCAGGATATTTGCTCCACCCTGAAATTATAGCACCCTGCAGAAAGGCAGTCAAGATTTTTTTGAAACCGCCTATTTTTGTTGGGCGTCCGGCGTTTCTTTCACCAACAAATCTGTTGCGATCTTTATATCCCCCGTATCTGTGGTAATTTCACACCTGCCACCGGTCACTGTTTTGGGAACATCAACCCTGCCCGTGTCCGTTTGCGTAATGAACACCTTATCAGTAAGCAGGCTGCCGCGAACATCACCGGTATCGGTTTTAACGAAAATCTCACCGGCATCTGACCCATCGAACTTCACATCACCGGTGCTTCTTTCAATAGAGAATTTTTCTGTAGCAATAACATTCTTCAAAGATATATCGCCCGTGTTTCCCCTTGATGTAACGCTTTTGCACTTGGTATCGGTTATTTTCGTTTTGCCGGTGGAAACATTGATCTTTATATCCCCCTTGCAGGAAACGTTGGCAACATGCACGCCACCCGTTGAAACAGAAAGATCAAGAACTCCCGCAGATATGTTTTCAACACGGATATTTCCGGTACTTGTTTTAATTTTCAAAGCATCTGAAACAGAAGCATTGCTCGTAACTTTGCCTGTGCTTTCTGTAATGTCAATGCTTTTAAATTTGAACTCTTTCGGGATTTCCACGTCGCCCGTGCTTCCGTTTACCAAAAGCACTCCGTATTCGTTTTGGGGAATACATACCGTTATCTTCGGTGTGCCGAAGTTCAGTCCGATATGTTCATACCATTTTCTTGTATCAACAACCTCGATCACAAGTGAATCGTCCTTTATCGCAACGGAGTGCTTTGCATTTTTATGCTCATAACAAACGACCGAGCTTTCCCGGGTTTCGGAAAGTGCAAACACAACATCGGCAGTATCGGTTACGATGGATATATTTTTATAAGCCTCGTTGATCTTATAGCGGTTGGTTTCATACTTTTGGGTCGATAATTTCGTAAAGTCCCATTTGAACACGTTCATCACAGCTCCAAAAATAATACATCCGCTCAATACAAGGGACACTGCTATAATAAGCCATAGTTTTGTTGTCTTACTCATCAAACTTCTCCCTTCTTGATAAAGCAATTTTTAATCCATATTACCATTTTCTTTGTAAGCAGCAAAGTACCCTTTGTTGCTGCCTTGCATCCAAAGAACATAAAAATGGAGAGTCCGGCACAAACGATTCCGGAACTAATCATGGCAATGCCCGCAAAAACATTGCCGTCACAAGCAAAGAAGATCCCGGCTGCAATGCCGCCAAATGCACAGCCGACAAGCGACCCAAAAACAGCCCACAAGGAAACGACCAACGACCACAACACCGCATAAAGCGAAAAAAGCACGGCAATTGCGGCAATACCCAAGGAAATCCATATGGGAGAGCCAAGTACCAAAAGCACCATTTCGCCGGCACTTAACCGTCTTTTAACTTTAATTCTTTCCTTTGCGATCTTCGCAAGAGGCGTTTCTGCCACCACTTGTGTAACAATTTCATCAACAGATCCTACTGCCGAAACCGCTTCTTCCTCCGAAAGACCTTCCTCCATACGGTCCTCTATTATTTCACTGTAAAACGTCAAACGTTCCTCGATGTCATCCTGCGGTAAACCGGCTAAACCTTTACGCAGCTGCGCAAGAAACTCTTGTTTACTCATTATCACGATCCTCCTTTGTTACAAACTGATATATAGATAGAATTTCTTTCCATTCTTTTTTGAAATCCTCAATGCGTTTTAGTCCATCTTGAGTTATATGATAATATTTCCGGAGTCTGCCGCCATGCTCTGCGGTACGGACCGTCAGCATATCCGCCGTTTCCAAACGCTTCAGAATGGTATAAAGGGTCGATTCGGAAAGTTCAATATACGGCTTCATGTCTTTAATAATCTTATACCCGTAGGAATCCTCGCTCTTGATCGCCGCCAAAACGCATACATCCAAAAGACCTCGTTTCAACTGAATATCCATACTATACCTCCTTTTGCGTAATACATCATATCACGAAGTATTGTTGCTTGTCAAGCACTTCTCAAAATTCTAATCATTAAAGCGCAAAAAAGGAACGAATAAAAAACCATAATTTTTTATTCGTTCCTTTTTTATGAGATAGCAAAAATGTTTGAAACCGTCAAGTCAAGCCGTAACCAATACTCCGTTTCGGCTATTTCTTTTTCCTCTTTGGTGAGATATTGATGAAGTTTTATGATACGGGCGGCAAATAGCAGGGATTTGTCTAATAAAACGCTTTTTTGTGCCATTTTTAAGTCTCCTTTCAGATAATAAAGAAAAGATAATAGATAATAACGAATAGATGAAGCGGCGGGAAGCCGCACAATATCTATTACCTATTCTCTCTTATCTATTATCTCTTATCTTTGGCGAGGTTCTCCTCGCCGCTATTTATTTTCTTTTGCAGTATTAAGAGTGGAAATTAGAATCTTTTTAATTTCCAAGCAGTCATCAAGGAGTGATTTTCCCTCTTTTTCGGTTATGTATTCTGATAAAATCAGCAATCGAAGCCAATATTCTGTTTCGGCGGTTTCTTTTAAGGAAATTTGAAGTTTGGCGATAAAATCCGCCTTGCTGATTCCGTAGATCGCCTCATTGGCATTGGCACCGATGGAGGTGGCGCTGCGAAGAATTTGTTTGGCAATTACGGTTTCGTGTTTTTCTTTGGTGAGGTATTTATTGAGCTTTATGATACGGGCGGCAAAAAGGAGGGATTTATCTATTAATACGCTTTTTTGTGCCATTTTTAAGTCTCCTTTCAGATAATAAAGAAAAGATAATAGATAATAACGAATAGATGAAGCGGCGGAAAGCCGCACAATATCTATTAACTATTCTCTCTTATCTATTATCTCTTATCTTAGGCGAGGTTCTCCTCGCCGCTTCTGGCACCCCCTGGGGGAATCGAACCCTCAACTAGCCCTTAGGAGGGGCTTGTTATATCCATTTAACTAAGGAGGCGTATCGTTACCAATGATAATCGAATTCATTGTAAAAGTCAAGTCCCACACAAAATCATTGCTATTTTGATTATACTATGATAAAATGGCTACAAGCGAATACTCGCTAATATGATGATTTACAGGATTCGTATATGAAGATTATTATTGTAGGCGGCGGCAAGACCGGCGCCACCCTGGCACATACCCTCACCGACGAGGGGCACGATGTTACGGTGATCGATCAAAACCCCGAGCGGGTCTCCGGCATCTGCAACAATAACGACGTAATGGGATTAATCGGCAACGGCATGAACTATTCCTCCCTTTTAGAAGCCGGCATTGAAAATGCCGATCTTTTAATTGCCGTTACCGCCTCCGATGAGCAAAATCTCCTTTGCTCCCTTTTTGCACGCAAAAATGAGGATTGCTCCACCATAGCCCGTATCCGCAATCCCATGTACATTAATGAAACGGAATTTATCAAGGATCAGGTGGGGCTTTCCATGGTCATTAACCCGGAATATGAATCCGCTATTGCCGTTTCCCGGTTGTTGCGGTTCCCCTCTGCCGTTGAGATCAACTCCTTTGCCAAAGGGCGAGCAGAAATGATCACCTTCAGGATTCCCAAGGGCTCTCCGCTGGACGGAAAAACCTTAACCGAGGTGCGAAACAAAGTGGAAACACGAGTGCTCTTTTGCAGCGTAGAGCGGCGGGGAACTTGCCATATTCCCTCCGGTAATTTTGTACTGCAGGCAGGGGACAAAGCCACCATTATCATTCAGCCCCGGGAAGCCTTTAAATTCTTCAAGCAAATTAAATTAGACACCCACAGTGTGAAAAACGCAATGATCGTGGGCGGCGGCACCATCACTTATTATTTGGCAAAGCAGCTGCTGGACACCCATATCTCCGTAAAGATCATCGAAATGGACGAGGCACGTTGCAACTGGTTGGCAGAAAAACTGCCGGGTGCTTTGGTGATCCAAGGGGATGCCTCCGATAAAAATTTACTGCTGGAGGAGGGAATTTCCACCACCGATGCCTTTGTGGCGCTCACCGGCTTCGACGAAGAAAACGTGATCCTCTCCCTTTACGCCAAAGAGGTAAGCAACGCCAAGGTGATCACCAAGGTAAACCGCATTATCTTTAACGAACTGATCGCCAATTTAGATTTAGATTGTGTGATCTACCCCCACAACTTAACTGCCGAGGGAATTTTGCGGTATGTTCGTGCCAAGCAAAACGCAATGGGCAACAATATTGAAACTCTCTATAAGTTAGTGGAAAATCAGGTGGAGGCGCTGGAATTTAAGATCGGCAAAAACGCCCCCGGATTGGGTGTGCCCCTGCGGGAGTTGAACCTGAAGGATAATTTGATCATCTGCGGTATTAACCGTGGACGGCGGTTTATTTTGCCGGACGGCGACACCACCATTCAGCCCGATGATCGGGTGATCGTGGTGGCAGGGCAGATGAAACTAAACGATTTTAAGGATATTTTAAAGTGAGATTATGAACTTTCGGATCATTTTCTATATCATAGGCTATGTGCTAAAGATCGAGGGAATTCTTTTAACCATCCCCGCTTTGGTGGGAGTTGGTTACCGGGAGCGGGAAGCCGGCGCCTTTCTGATCTGTGCGGCAGGAATTTTCCTCTTGGGGTTGCTGATGACCCTTAAAAAGCCAAAAAATCAAGTGTTCTACGCCAAAGAAGGGTTTCTTTCGGTGGCGATGAGCTGGCTTGCCATTAGTTTTTTTGGGTGCTTACCCTTTATAATCAATGGCGATATTCCCCATTTTGCCGATGCCTTTTTTGAAACAGTTTCAGGGTTCACCACCACCGGCTCTTCCATTTTATCGGACGTGGAAGCCCTTTCCCACTGCTCCCTATTTTGGCGCAGCTTTACCCATTGGATCGGCGGCATGGGCGTGCTGGTATTTATTCTTTCGGTGCTCCCCATTACCGGCGGCTCCACCATGCACCTGATGCGGGCGGAGAGCCCAGGCCCCCAGGTGGGCAAGATCGTACCCAAGATCCGGGAGACCTCCATGATCCTGTATATTATTTACACGGTAATGACCATAGCAGAGATCCTGATCCTCATCGGCTGCCGCATGCCGGTGTTCGATGCGGTGACCACCGCCTTTGGCACTGCGGGCACCGGCGGGTTTTCTGTTCGCAATGCAGGGGTCGCAGAATATTCTGCCCTATGCCAATATATAATAACGATCTTTATGATCCTATTCGGCGTAAACTTCAATGTGTATTTCCTGCTGATCCGCAAGCATCTGTGGCAAGCCCTACGGTACGAGGAAGCCCGTTGGTATGCCATCATTATTGCCGCTTCAACACTGTTGGTCTTTGCCAATACCCTGCGGATGTTCGATACTGCAGAACAGGCATTCCGCCATGCATTTTTCCAGGTGGGCAGTATCATTACCACCACCGGTTTCAGTACCACTGATTTTAATCTTTACCCTGCCCTTTCCCACGGTATTTTAGTGTTACTGATGTTTATTGGCGCCTGCGCCGGCAGTACCGGCGGCGGAATTAAGGTTTCCCGTGTTATCATATTGGTAAAATCTGTGTTCAACGAAATTGCACGGCTGATTCATCCCCGCACTGTAAAAAAGGTACGCCTGGAGCAAAAGGTGGTGGATCATGCCACTACCCGCTCTGTTAGCACTTTTTTAATGGCATATACTTTGGTTTTTGTTTGTTCTATCCTGGTGATCTCCCTGGATAATTTCGATTTCACTACCAATTTTACCGGTGTAGCTGCCACATTAAATAACATTGGCCCCGGACTTGGCAAGATCGGGCCCACCGGAAACTTTGGCGCTTTTTCTGATCTTTCCAAATATGTTTTCTGTTTTGATATGTTGGCAGGGCGGCTGGAACTGTTCCCCATGCTGCTTCTTTTAAGCCCTCAAATTTGGAAACAGCCTTTTCGTATTTTTAAAGTTAGACGGCACAAAGTAGAACTCTCCAAAAAGAACAGTAAAAAAAATCCGCAGCGTTTGCTGCGGATTTTTTTGTTTAATTAGTGAATGGTGCAAGGATTATCGAGGCAGTTGGGATACAAAATCCCGGTGGGCTCTTGCCCATCTACCAAGATAACATATTCTGCCAAGGGATATTCACCGTTTTGGTGATATTCGGCAATCGTTCCGTTCACAAAGGTACATCCGTTTGCTTCGATCGTACCGCCGGAGGTGTACAACGCCAGTGTGTGTTTTTTTGCATCCAGCACACAGTTATTTGCCACAACCTTACCATTGTTAAATGCAGCGATAGCTGTGGAGGGTGCGTTATGGTTTTCAATATCTGTACCTTCGTTGGTAACAGTAATTTTGCAACCCTCTAAGGTGGCGTTATGGCCGGAAAGGATGCCATTATGCTTCATAGTCATGTTAACACCTTGCATGTAAAGATTTTCCACGCTGGTGATACCATTATAGGCGTTGTAGGTGCCGCCCACAACTGTAACCGATAGTTCCCCGCTATGAGAGCTGGCATCTAAAAGCCAGCCACCGTTGGTGGATTCATCAGTATAAGTTACACCCTGAAGAACAACACTAATAGGCTCCGTACCACGGGGTTTAATAAAGGAACCGTTATCGGTATTGCCCACATAATTACCGCCGTTCAAAGTTACCTGTGCAGAAGTGCCGGCAACAATATTAACCAAGCCATAATCACCCACCTGGATGGTGTTATCACCACCGTTAATGGTGAGATTGGCGTTGTTTTCCAAATTAAAGGGGCGAGCATCTTCCACGTAAGCGTTCAAGTTACCTTCCAGAGTGATGGCAGTATCCTTTGTAACAGTGAGCGGTTCAGCAACGGTAACATCTTCCGTAACCAAAATTTCGCCACCGGATGTTAAAGCTTCTTTCAACTGTTCCGGTGCTGTAACAACTGCATCATAAGAAGCGTACTCATTATCAATAAAACGCACCATGATCACTGCGGCTTCACAGCGTTTTGCAAAAGACGTAGGGTTTAATTTACCCATATCATCGCCGATAAAAATTTTATCGGACACTGCCCATAGCATGGCTTCTTCAGACCATTCGCTTACCTTTTTATCGTCTTTAAAACTGCTCAGATCTGCATTTATTTCGTCGATATAAAGATCATACGCTGCAATATAACGATATAAGATCACTGCGATCTGCTCCCGGGTAATAGGGCTGTTGGGAGCAAAGATACCAGCATCCACGCCAATAACCAAGCCCTTGTCTTCTGCCCACAGAACAGCATCCTCATACCAGGAGCCTGCCTGCAGGTCTGTAAATTCGCTATTCCCGGCAGGAGCCGTCTCGCCGGTTGCACGATACAGGATGGTAACAAACATAGCGCGGGACAAGATCTCGGTGGGAGCAAATTCCTTTTCTCCCATGCCATTCATGAGCCCTGCACCGATCATCTGATCCACTTGATCATGGTACCAGGTGCCTAACTCCAAATCTTCAAAAGCTGCGGATGGGCAATTTTCGCCCCACTCGCAGGCACGATCTGTTGCGGCTGCGGAAGCAGTGGCTGCGCAGGTCAACAAGATCACTAATGAAACAATGATAGAGGTTATCTTTTTCATCGTTCTGTTTCTCCTTACATTATTTATTTTGCTAGCATAAATTCTACAACTATTTCCCCAGAAATTCAATGGTAATATTGGCCAAAATATAAATATTCACTATTTATTAATTTATTAATAGTGGCTCATCTTTATTCTTAATTTTCTTTAGAAAACAGTTTATTGATCAGTAGCGTTGCCAAAAT
The DNA here is from genome assembly GCA_045538295.1 of Eubacteriales bacterium. Taxonomy (GTDB): domain Bacteria; phylum Bacillota; class Clostridia; order Oscillospirales; family QAKW01; genus QAKW01. Next base: position 8,632 of record JAZSRD010000018.1, on the reverse strand, counting down.
GATCACACCGATAATGATAAAAATTACCAACATTCCCTTACCCATGTAACCTAACATTTCCGCAAAGTTTTGAGGTTCAAAAAACAGTTCGGGAGTAACATCGGCTGTTAATGCACCTTTTGTAATCAAATTAAATAGTTTCATTATTTTATAACCTCCCTTTCATCAAGAGAAAAAGTTCAGGATAATACCGCCGGCAATAACCGAGGCGATCTGGCCGGAAACATTTACGCCAATGGAATGCATCAGCAGGAAGTTTTGAGGATCTTCCTGCAGACCCATTTTATGCACGATACGCCCGGACATGGGGAATGCAGAGATACCGGCTGCGCCGATCATGGGGTTGATCTTCTTTTTCATAAACAGGTTTAAGAGCTTGGCAAAGAGCACACCGCCTGCAGTATCTACGATAAAGGCGATCAGTCCCAAGCCTAAAATCAGCAAAGTATCTACCTTTAAGAATTGCTCGGCAGTCATATTAAAGGCAACAGAGATCCCCAAGAAGATGGTGATCAGGTTTGCCAAAACCTTTTGGGCGGTTTCGGAGAGGGAATCCAGCACACCGCATTCCCGGATCAAGTTACCGAACATCAAAAAGCCGATCAAAGCGGTAGCCTGGGGCACAACGGCAGAAACCACGATCGTAATAATAACCGGGAACAGGATCCGAGTAAGCCGGGATACGGACTTTTGCTCGTAGGGCATCCGGATCAAACGTTCCTTTTTGGTGGTGAGTGCCTTAATAACAGGCGGCTGGATAATGGGCACCAATGCCATATAGGAATAAGCCGCCACAGTAATAGCGCCCACATATTTAGAACCCAGGGTATTGGCAACAGTAATAGAGGTAGGACCATCTGCAGCGCCAATAATGGCGATTGAAGCAGCATCGATCTCCGGGAAGAACATCCTTGCCATAGCAAGGGTGAAAAAGATGCCGAACTGGGCAGCCGCACCAAACAGCATTAGTTTAGGATTGGTGAGCAGAGGGCCAAAGTCGATCATGGCACCGATACCGATAAACAGCAACAGCGGAAACAGTTCATTGGCAATACCCGCATCATAGAGCTCCTTTATAGGACCTGCCAACGCATCGGAAAACGGAATGTTGACCAAAATGGTACCAAAGCCCATGGGTAATAATAGGGTGGGCTCCATCTCTTTCTTGATGGCAAGAAAGATCAGCAGGCATCCAACCAGGATCATCACACACTGCTGCCAGGTGAAAGCCAATAGGTTTTCATAAAGAATGTTCATGTTTTTTCTCCTTTATATACTTTTATAATAAAAAAGATTTTTATTGCAGTAATACCGCAATAAAAGTCTTGCTTTTTAAAGTAACGGCGGGCTAAACACGCCGAATTGACGCCGTTGCTACAGCATGTGCTGCAAGCTACTCCCTTTTATCGAACAAATAAAAGAATACCATGATTTTATAAAAATTGCAAGTAAAATCTACTTATTCCGCTCTGCCCACTGACCAATGATCAGTGCACCCAGAACCAGCACCGCTCCCGCCAACTGCCACAGGGACATGCGCTCCCCCAACACCACCGCAGAAAGCAGCAATGCTGTTACCGGGTCAATATATGCTAAAATTGCCGACGTGGCGCCGGGCAACCGGCTTAAGCCGTCAAAGAATAATAAGTATGCCACGCCGGTGTAAACAATGCCTACCACCAGCAGCAACAACACCGCTCTTGCGCTGAACCAGGCGAGGGAAAAGCCTTCCTGCAACAAGGCATAAGGGAGCACTGCCACCGCCGCAAAGCCCAACTGATACACCGTGCGATCCAACACATCGATCTCTTTTAAAAAACGGTTCGCCAGCATCACAGTGGCGTATAAGCAGGCGGCAAGAAAGCCCATCAGCATTCCCCGAACGCCGGTGATCTGCCCATGAGGCAGTACCCCGGAGACCAATGCCATTCCTGCCAATGCCACGGCGACCGTTAAGCCTCTCAGCAATGTGAGCCGTTCTTTCAACACCAGAGGTGAAAGAAGCAGCACCAGCACCGGTGCCAAATAATAAAACAGCGTTGCCACCGCAATGGTGGTATGGCGGTAAGCCTCAAACAAAAAGACCCAGTTCAGACCAATGGCGAGCCCGCTCACCAGCAAGGGGATCCAATTACGCCTAAAGGCTTCACCATTCAGCTTGCGGCGAATCGCCAGTAAAAACAGGCAGCCTGCCACACCCCGGATCAGGGCGATCCAACCGGAAGGCAGGGGCAGCCACCGCACCGGCAACCCCACACTGCCGAAGATCAGCATGGATATGATATATTGAATCTTTCCCTGCCGCATTACAGTAAATTTTTCCGCAGTTCTTCCCCGCCGGCGGGATGAAGCAATGCAGGAGCAATATCCAGCACAGTCTTACATCCGCTCTCCCCCTTTTGGCTCAGCCGATATGCCGCACGGGCATATGCCACCAACACACTGGAGGTGAATTCCGGATTGGAATCCAGGGTGAGTTTATATTCCACCACATGCTTATGCTCCCCATTGAAACCGGTGGTGCCGCAACGGAACACCATGCCGCCGTGGGGAATTCCTTTATGATCCCGATCCAATTCCTCTTGGGAAATAAAGTGCACGGTAGTATTATAATCGGCAAAATAGTTGGGCATGGTTACGATCGCCTTTTCAATAGCAGAAAGATCTGCCCCCTCTTTTGCCACCACAAAGCATTCACGAATATGCTTATCCCGGGTGGTGAGTTTCGGGTTTTCCCCCTTACGCACCCGCTCCAGGGCTTCTTCCACCGGAATGGTATACTGGCGGGCATCTGCCACACCGGGAATGCGGCGAATAGCATCGGAATGCCCCTGGCTTACCCCTTTGCCCCAAAAGGTATAATCGGCACCGTTGGGCAAAATTGCCTGCCCATAGGCACGGTTCAAAGAAAACATACCGGGATCCCACCCCACAGAGATCACGCCGATCTTACCGCTTTCTTTACAAGCAGCATCCACGTGGGCAAAATGCTCGGGGATCCGAGCGTGGGTATCAAAACTGTCGATCACATTAAAATGCTTTGCTAAAGCGGGCGTTTGCTCCGGCAGATCGTTGGCACTGCCGCCGCAAAGGATCATCACATCGATCTGATCCTTCATTTCAACGGCTTGCTCCATGGCATAAACCGGCACACCGGTGCAGGTTTTCACATCGGCGGGATTACGCCGGCTGAACACCGCCACCAATTCCATATCATTACTGGTGCGCAGGGCGCTTTCCACCCCTCTGCCTAAATTTCCGTAGCCTGCAATTCCGATTCTGATCTTCATATCGTTTTCCTTTCGCTTTTTTTGTAACGGGCAATCTGTTCTTCATACATGGTTTCTAATTGAACGGTCATTGCCCGGGCGTTGAATTTTTCCTCATACTCTGCCTTTGCTCCGGCAGAAAGTTTTTGATATAGCTTTTCATCCTCCATTACCCTCAAAATAGCATCCGCCATAGCCGCAGGATCCTTTTGGGGCACAACTAACCCATTAACACCGCTGGTTATCATATAGGGGTTTCCGCCAAAATCGGTAACGACCGCCGGTTTTCCCAAACTCATTCCCTCTGCCAGCGCAATGGATGAGGCTTCTGTTCCGTAAGAACAGTTTAAATTCAGATCGCAAATATTGCAATAAGGCACCACGTCCAACACGAAGCCGGTAAAATGCACCATATCCTCGAGCCCCAATTCTTTAGTCCGGTGCTCCAATTCTGCCTTGCAGCTTCCGTCGCCCATCAAAATAAACTTTATTGGTTTTCCTTGCAATTTTTTTGCAGTTTCCAGCAGATAGGAATGGCCTTTATAAACCTCCATTCTTGCAGAGAGCAGGCAAACAAAATCTTGCGGTGCAATGCCAAGTTTTTTGCGAAATTCCGCCTTTTCTTTTGCAGAAAGTTCTACCATGGGCTCCACCCCGTTGATGATCACCTTGATCTTTTTAGGATCGATTCCCGTTTCCAAAAGGTTCTCTTGCGCTGCATGTGCCACCGCAACAATTCCCGTGGAAAGAGTGTTATTAACCAAGCCGTTGATCTGCTTACCGGGAAAGGTCGTTGCCCTTTTAGGCATTTCAAAAACGCAATGACGGGTATAGATCCGCACCGGAACACCCAGCAGCCAAGCCGCCACCTTCCCCGCCAAGGAGGAATGGGTATGCACAATATCCGGATTTTCCTGCCGAATGATCCTTTTATATTCTTTCACGGCGCCCCGCTCCCAAGAGCGGTCGTGACCTTTTTGGGTTTCGATCACCCGATAACCCAATTCTTGCACCAAGGGAACCAGCGCACTGCCGGCGGGTACCGCCATTACCAGATCAAAGCGTTCCCGATCCAGGCACCGCAGGGTCTGCAATACCACCCGTCCGGCACCGCCTAAGGTGGCATCGGTCATAATATTCAGGATCTTGATCATACCGTTTCTCCTTTCGCAATTTATAATAGTATATTATAAACCTATCTAAAAATAATGTAAAGGAAAAATTAAAAGAACGGCAGAGAAAATCTACCGTTCCCCATTTCCTCCGGCATTGTGCCAACTCAATCTTCTGCCTGCCACACGATCTTCCCATTGATGATCGTAAATTTAACAAAGGAAGCGATCTCCAGTGGGTTGCCGTTATAAATAACAATATCGGCATCCTTTCCTTCTTTCAAACTTCCCAAGCGGTGATCCACACGGCAGATGCGTGCCGCATCGATGGTGATCGCACGCAATGCGCCCCATTCTCCCATCCCCTCTTTAGCGGCAAGACCGGCGCACAGGGGCAGATACTGCAACCGGGATACGGGATGATCTGTGGTGAGCGCCACCAAAACACCCGCCTTTTGCAAGATGCCCGGCGTTTTAAAATCCGATTGACGCACTTCATTTTTACTGCGGGATGCCAAAGAAGGACCTACAATAGCGGGATACCCGCTTGCAGCGATCTCATTGGCAATCAGGTGTCCTTCGGTGCAATGATCCAGGGTGAGCCCCAACCCAAATTCATCTGCAATGCGAATGGCGGTAAAAATATCGTCTGCCCGGTGCACGTGCGCCTTTAGGGGAATCTTCCCCTCAAACAGATCTCGGTAACATTCCATGCCAAAGGAGCCGGAGTCCCCACTATTGAAATACGCCTTGGCACGGCTTAATTCTTCCCGGATCAATGCGGCAATTCCCATGCGGGTGGCGGGCATATTTCCGTTGGTGCCATAGTTGGTCATAGGGTTTTCCCCAAAGGCGATCTTAATGGCGGAGGGTGCCAGCACCACCATATCATCAACACGTCTTCCATAGGTTTTAATAAAAGCAAATTGTCCGCCAATGGGATTGGCGCTGCCCGGCCCCACCATCACACCGGTGATACCTGCCGCCAGTGCGTTGTGAAAGGCGCTGTCCATGGGATTAACTGCATCGATTCCACGCACTCCCGGCGTAATGGGATTCGTTCCCTCGTTGCATTCATCCCCCTGCATGGTTTTCTTTTCCTCTGAAATTCCTATGTGGTTGTGGGCATCAATAAACCCCGGATACACCCGCAAGCCGCCGGCATCGATGATCTCCATGGCATCGGTGGGGGTGATGCTTTTTTCTATTTGTATAATTTTTCCATTTTTCATTAGCAAGTCAGCACGGATCGCCTTTTCAGTCTCCATGGTAAAAAGGCATCCGTTTTTTATCAAAAGCATATTCTTTCCTCCTGCAAAAAACTCTTTTCACGCATAGTTTTTCAAAAGATAGGCAAACTATACTTGAAATCAACGAAAGGAGAAGATTTTCATGAACAACAATTATCAAAATAACAACCAAAAAAATAACCAAAACAATAGTTCGAACAATAGTCTGAACAACAACCGAAACAACAATCAGAACAACAGTTTGAGCAACAGCCAAAACAACAGCCAGAACAACAATAAGAAACGGCAAAACAACAACCAGAACCAAAGCCGATAATCAAAGCCTGGCAAAAACATCACCATCGCTCATGAGCGGTGGTGATGTTTTGATTAGCAAAGCAATGAAACCTGAATCGGTATGTTCAAAAAGTATTTGTTTTATCAGCAAAAATCCTGTTTTTTGCCCATAGAGGTTTTATTGACTTCTTATCGTTGATTAAGTATAATAAATGTGTATGTAAAAATTCTTCGTATCCAAACACGAATTCTAAGGAGTTATCCATGAGAAGATTGATCTCTGCAATGCTCATTATTGCAACGGTTGCACTTTCCTTGGGTGGTCTTTCCATTACCAAAAGCAACGTTGCCCATGCGGCAAATGTGGTGGAATACACTGTTACCAAAAACGGCACCGTTACCTACACAGCCACCGGGGAACGAGCCGCCACAGTGGATCGTATGTTCGATATGTCCAATGTGGAGTGGCAGCTGCCTGCCCCGCTGAATTACGACTACAAGGTCAGCGGTTTGAATGCAACAATTCCTGCCGGCATTTACAGAGGTGTTCCCTATGTGCAGGCCCACAGAGATTCCCCCAATCCGGAAGAGGTTCAAGCCAACATGACCGCGGCTTCGGAGGGTACCGGTCCGGTTAAAGGGTTAAATTGCTCTGCCTCTGCCGCCTATGCGGTAAGATACGCCACCGGAAACGATCAGCCCGATAACAATTTTCTTCGGGAACAAAACAGTGCGTATATAACCGTTTCTTTCCTTTTTGACGGTATGAACAACACCGAGGGAACCGGCACCACTTCCGCAGGCGTTAACTTTATGTACAGAGATAATTTGGAAAAGGTGGGCTTTTACGGAAATTATACCGATTATCCCACCGCCGGCGCCACCGATGTGATTTTAAGCAATCTTAAAGCGGAAGGGAACTATGTTTCCGGAAGTGTTTTTGAAAATGTATATGCCAAGATGAAGCCGGGGGATCTGCTTGTGCGGTTTACCTCTTCCTGCTCTGCCCATGTAATGGTGGTGGAACGGGTTTCTATAAAATATAAAGGAAACGCCATAGACCCTAAAAAGAGCAAGGCATACGTTATAGACATCGGCTCACCAAAAAGCCTGAAGCAACACAACGGATTTCTCTCCACCTGGAGAAACAGCATTACCGGTGGCAACTCCCATACCTTCCACAAATTAGCCAACCAAAAGTATTACCTGCCTGTTACCGCCTATCGGGCAACGGAAAGCTTTACCCTCCAATACGATGCCAACGGCGGCTCTATCACCCCTGTGAACCAAACCAAAAATCCCTACGAGCCCCTTCAGATCAGCACCCTGATCCCCACAAAAGCGGGCTATGCCTTTGCCACATGGCAAACAGTGCATAATCCTGTACCTGTAACCATACCGGCAGGCGGCTATTATATGGAGGAGCAGGCCGATATTTTAAAGGCGGTGTGGACCCCCAATACCGGCAGCGTTCTCTTCCATGCCAACGGCGGCGAAAATGCCCCTGCAGGGCAAACCAAAACCTTTGGCACAGAGTTAACCCTTACCACTGCCAAACCCACAAAAGCCGGCTATGTATTCACAGGCTGGGCACACAGTAAAAAGGCCACAGTTGCAAGTTATACCGCCGGTGGTATTTATAACTACGACGAAAATCTGCTTGCCGGCTCCGGTTCTTCTGTAACCCTTTACGCCGTGTGGAAAAAGGATATTGCAGAAACTAATATCACCTTATCCGAAACGAGCAGTGTTTACAGCGGAAAAACCATCCAAAAGCCCGGCGTTACCGTTAAGGCCGGTAAAAAGACTTTAAAGCTTGGTACCGATTACACCATCACCTACCCCAAAAAGATCAAGGGAGTTGGCAAATATGCCATCGTAATCAACGGCACCGGCAAGTATGCCGGCTCCAAAACAGTGTATTACCATGTGCACCCCAAGGCACCCTCCAAGGTGAAGGCCCAACTCTATGGGCACGACGATGTGAACCTTAGCTGGAAGGCATCCAAAGGTGCCACCGGCTACTATATTTACTACAGAAATGTTTCTTCCAAAAGCAAATATAAGCTTTTGGGCACCACCACAGAGACCACCTACCAAAAGGCTAATCTTACCGACGGAGCCGAGTACAACTTCCGCATCATCCCCTACTACCAGCCCGGCGGCAGAAAATATAAATCCCCCGACCGCAGCACCATCTCTGTAACTGCCCTGAAAAAGGTTACAAAGGTAAAGATAACCGGCAGCGGCTCCAAGGTAAAGGTAAGCTTTTCCAACATTGCCGGCGAAAGCGGCTACGAGATTTCTAAATCTACAAGTTCTAAAAAAACCAAGGTGGTTTCCACCTATAAAACCCGAACCGGCAAAGCCCAAACCATTACTGCTAAAAAAGGACGCACCTACTACTATAAGGTTCGTGCCTATAAGCTGGTGAACGGCGAAAAGATCTACGCCCCCTGGTCTGCAGTTAAAAAATTCCGTTCCTAATATAAAAATCCACAGCTTGTCGCTGTGGGTTTTTATTCTATTCAATTATCTTGATTGCCTCTACTTTTCGTGCAAAAATTATTCCCACTCATTTTCATGGTTCTTCTTTGGCTTATTTATGCCCTAAATATTATCCTAAACGGCAATTTTGAACCTGTTTTTCCACCCATTATTTCATTTATCAAAATTTTTGTTGCAGAAAAAGTTGCAAAATCGCCTGCGGAATTGTGTCAGGTGG
>JAZSRD010000020.1:0-38427 GCA_045538295.1 Eubacteriales bacterium | reverse complement strand
AGATAGCGCACCTTCTCCGGATGGTTTTTGTTTTCAATATATGCAGGAATAGAATCCATGGGACCCGGTCGATAAAGGGAGATCACTGCAATAATATCCTCGAATTCCGATGGCTTTAGCCGGGAAAGGACCTGACGCATTCCGGGACTTTCCATTTGGAAAATCCCAATGGTGTTACCACTGGAAAGAGTCTTATAGGTTTGCGGATCGTCCAAGGGAATCTGATCTATTTTAAATTCCGGTTCTGCTTGCTGAATTAATTTTTCTGTATCATGAATAATGGTAAGGTTACGCAGTCCTAAAAAATCCATTTTTAGCAACCCCAATTCTTCCAGGGTCGTCATGGTAAACTGGGTAACATAAGAATCACCGTTCAACGAAATAGGCACAAAATCGCTCACTTCATGTTCGGTAATCACCACACCGGCAGCATGGGTGGAATTATGGCGCGGGAAGCCTTCTAAATGCAGCGCTTGGTTCAAAAGACGTTGAACCGTTTGATTGGTTTCGTAAAGTTCTTTCAGTGCCGGAACATCGTTAATAGCGTCCTGCAAGGTAATTCCCAAACGAAAAGGAATCATTTTTGCAACAGCATCCACTTCCCCGTAGGAGATGCCCATGGCACGCCCCACATCACGCACAGCCTGTTTTGCTGCCATGGTTCCAAAGGTAACGATCTGCGCCACATTATTAGCACCATATTTTTTAATAACATAGTCAATAACACGACTACGGTTTTCATAACAAAAATCAATATCAATATCCGGCATGGTAACACGTTCCGGATTCAAAAACCGCTCAAACAGCAAATCGTAGGCAATCGGATCAATATCGGTAATCCTCAAGCAATAGGAAACCAAAGAACCGGCGGCACTTCCACGACCCGGTCCTACCGGAATATCGTTGTTTTTCGCATACGCAATGAAATCGCTAACGATCAGGAAATAGTCCACATAGCCCATATCTCGAATGGTTTCCAATTCATAGTTTAAACGTTTTTCCAGTTCGGGCGTGATCTTATTATATCGGGCAGCAAGCCCCATAAAACACTGGTCATGCAGGTATGCATAACTATCTGTAGCACCGTTGGGTAATTGAAATTTCGGCAAGTGAAATTGCCCAAATTCAAAATCGTAATTACATTCATCGGCAATCTTCAGTGTATTTTCCATGGCACCGGGATACCGGGAAAACAACGCCGCCATCTCATCGCCGCTCTTTAAATAAAACTCGTCGCTATCAAAGCCGGGTGCATCTTCGTCGTTGAGAGTTTTGTTCATTTGAATGCACATTAACACCTTTTGGGTAAAGGCATCTTCCTTTTCAATATAATGTGCATCGTTTGTTGCCACCACCGGAATACCGGTTTCTTCGTGAATTCGCATTAATCCCGGTAAAATCACGGCATCTTCTTTATAATTATGGTTTTGGAGTTCCAAATAATAATCGTTGCCAAAAATGTTGCGGTAATGAATGGCTTCATTTTTTGCTGCTTCATAATCATTTTGCAGCAATTTTTGCTGCACAGAGCCGCCAATACAGCCGGAAAGACAGATCAGCCCTTCGTGGTATTGCTCCAATAATTCAAAATCCGCACGGGGCTTAAAATAAAAGCCCTCTGTAAATCCTCTGGAAACGATTTTCATTAGATTGTGGTAGCCGGTCTTATTCTTAACCAAAAGAATTAAATGATAATATTTTCCATCAATATTATACTGCTTGTCCCGACGTCCATGGGGCGCCATATAGATCTCGCATCCGATAATAGGTTTTATCCCCTCTTTGCGGCAGGCTTTATAAAAATCCACCACACCATACAACACACCGTGATCAGTGATCGCCAGGGCAGACTGACCCAGAGCCTTTGCCTTGGCAACTACTTCGCTGATGCGACAGGCGCCATCTAAAAGGCTGTATTCCGTATGAAGATGCAGATGGACAAAATCCCTCATTCGATCACCTTTCAATGCTATTAGCAAATTCCACGATTTTTTTCAGTTTGCGGCTAAGGCTGGGTTTACTCATCCTACCGTCGCATAACTGAGCAAGCTCTGTTAAGTTACTGGTGGGATTTTCTTGGCGTAAAACCGCCACATACAATAGATCCTCCGGCAGAGCGGTAAGACCAACCGACTGACGAATCTTTTCAATCGCTTGAATTTGCTCTACCGCTTTATTTAATGCCTTATCCATGTTGTAGGCAGCACAATTATCAACCCGGTTATTATTATTGTTGGTTTCCTTTTCGATCTTAACATTCATTAATTCAAATGCAGCAGTACGGGCGCCAACTATGTAAAGAAAATTATAGATCTGCTGGCTGTCTTTAAGGTACACCACATAATTGGACCGGCGTACAACAATTTTTGCCGCTATTCCCCGATTATTAAGAAGCTCATAGGCAGACTTTGCCGTTATGTAATTAGCGGTAACAAGTTCAGCATGATACCCGCTTACAGGATCACTGAAATAACCGCCACTCAACACGGCACCACGTAAAAATGCAGAAAACAGTTCTTTGGAATAAATGCGACGTTCCAACACTTCTAATACCGGACCGTCGGTACAATCCATATGCAACAGCTGATAAAGTTTTGTTAAAAGGTCGTTTTTCATCACAGCGGTGTAAGTAACGCCGGTCTCGCTCATTTCAAAAAACACATTCAGTAGTTTTGCACTAAGCGACTGTAAACGATTTACCACCAATACGTTTTCAGTAGAAATCTTCAGATAATCCTGCGTTACCGCTTGACCAAACAAAACCATACCATAAAGTTGAGCCAATTTGCAGGCATCATCTTTTTCTTCAATTTTGCAAAGTTCCTCTTTAACATCAAAACAAAACGACACCTGCATCAACTCCTTTATTTTTCAATGTCCCGGTGGATCACCGAAACATTGTAGCCAAGTTCTTCAATGATTTTGCCCATTTTTCGGGCAAAGGATACGCTTCTGTGCTGCCCACCCGTACAACCAAAGGCAATGGTAATGTTACTACGCCCCTCATTGGCATAAAGGGGCAAGGAAAAACAGATCATATCCTTAATTTTTTGCAGCATTGTTTGGGATTCCTCCCAGCGGAACACATATTCATACACCGCATCATCCAAACCGGTAAGAGAGCGCAATTCCTCAATATAGTAAGGGTTTGGTAAACACCGCATGTCCAGCAATATGTCGGCATCGTGCTGAGGTCCATGTTTAAAGCCAAAGGACATTACTGTAACCGACATATTATGACTAAAGGTACTGAACTTTTTAGAAATTAACTCTTTTAACTTCTTTGTGGTAGAAAGAGAAGTATCGATTACAACATCCGCATCAGAGCGTGCACGTTGAAGCATTTCCCGCTCCAATAAAATGGCTTTTGCTATATCACCCGCTGTCAGATGTTCCAAAGGATGCCGACGGCGGGTTTCCTTGTATCGACGTTTTAAAACATCATCAGAGGCTTCTAAAAACAAAATACGATACTGAATACCTCGCTCTTTCAAAACATTCAGTTCATCGTAAAGGGACTGAAACATTTCGCCCACACGGCTGTCTACCACAATGCATAGATGTTTAAAATGAGCACCGGGACTGCAGCATATTTCCACAAATTTGGTGATCAAGGATGGGGGCATATTGTCTACACAGTTGTATCCCATATCCTCAAAAACCTCAATGGCTCGGGATTTCCCTGCACCGCTCATGCCGGTAATGATCATTACATCGGGGGTTTTAATCTTCTCCAAGGCACCGCACCTCGCATTCTAAATGCACACCAAACCGATCAAACACTGTGTCTTGAACATGCCTAATCAGTTGGCGCAAATCGCTTCCCGTAGCATTTCCACGGTTAATGATAAAACCTGCGTGTTTTTCACTCACTTGGGCATCACCAATGGAAAAGCCCTTTAACCCGGCATCTTCGATCAATTTGCCTGCAAAATAGCCTTCCGGTCGCTTAAAAGTACTACCTGCGCTGGGGTATTCCAAGGGTTGCTTATCACGCCTACGCTGCTGCAGATCCTCAATATAAGCCAAAATTTCTCCTTGATCACCCGGTTGAAGTTGCAGTTCCGTACTAACGATCAAAAATTCGGGATGCTGCATAAAAAAGCTCTTACGGTAACCAAAATCATGCTGGTCTCTCTCCAAGGAATGAACTGCACCGTCTTCATCTAAATAATGGGTGCGAATTACCACCTGGTCCATGCTACCGCCATAGGCGCCCGCATTCATAAATATCGCGCCACCCATAGAACCGGGAATCCCATGGGCAAATTCTATGCCGGTATAACCATTTTTGGCTGCAAAGGAAGATGCCTTTACAGTTCTAACACCGGCACCCACTTTCATAATACCATTTTGATCCAACGATAGATCTGTTAACCGATCAGTCTTCAGGATCCATTCTTTACAGCCGTTGTCACTTCCCAATATATTGGAGCCATTTCCAAGAAAAATAAGCTTTTTACCCATGTCTTTCGAAAAGCGAATCAGCCTTATGCACTGCTCCACAGTTTCAGGATAAAATACCAATTCAGCCGGCCCACCCACTTTAAATGTAGATAACTCAGCAAGGGTACAATCCTGACGGTATGAAATTTTAAGATCGTTTAATAACGTTTGTGTCAATTCCATCATAACCTCTTAAAAATCAAACAAACACATTTGTGCGCTCGCCGGTATATCACCGAACACACCCTCTTTATTCAAAAGTTCACAAACAGTTGTGGAAATGCCTGCTTTAACACGGAACTCTTCTTGAGATAAAATCTCTCCCTCATCCCGGGCCTTTACGATATTATACGCCGCATTCTCCCCTACGCCGCTCAGTACACTAAAGGGCATACGAATACCACCTTCTTCGATAGTAAAGGCTGTTGCTTGGGATTTATACAGATCCACAGGCAAGAATTTAATACCACGACACATGGCTTCAATGACCACTTGATAAGTGTTGATGGTTTCATCATCTTTGGCGGTTTTGGCCTTTCCTAAATTTTCAAGACTGCGAATAATTCCACGAAGGTGATCCACGCCTTTTGCAACATCAACTGCATTAAATCCCTCGGGACGCACGGTAAAGGTGGCGCAATAGAACTCTGTGGGATAATGAATTTTATAATAACCCAAACGCATTGCGCCCATTACATAGGCAGCAGCGTGTGCTTTAGGGAACATATATTTGATCTTTAAGCAGCTATCCAGATACCAATCCGGCAAATCATGCGTATTCATAGCCTCGATCATTTCGTCGGTAAGTTGTTTCTTTGCTTTCCCCTTACGAACGATCTCCATGATCTTAAACGCCATGCTGGGTTCAAGTCCTTTATGGATCAAATACACCATGATATTATCACGGGTTCCTATAACGTCTTTAATTTCGCATTTACCCTCACGAATCAGATCCTGTGCGTTTCCGATCCACACATCGGTGCCATGGGAAAGCCCGGAAATCTGCAACAGTTCCGAAAAGTTCTTAGGCTTTGCTTCCATCATCATCTGCCGCACAAACTTAGTGCCCATCTCCGGCAAGGCCAGTGTACCGGTTTCACATTCAATTTCTTCAGGAGTTACACCCAACGCCTTGGGGCTTGTGAGCAGGCTGTAAACCTCGGGATCATTCATGGGAATATCCACAAACTTCAACGGTGTGAGATCCTCCAAATGTTTCAGAAGAGTAGGCACATCGTGACCCAGAATATCAAGTTTTAATATAGTATCATGTAAAGAATGGAAATCAAAGTGAGTGGTAAGAATATCAGAGTTCTGATCGTCGGCAGGGTGTTGAATGGGACAAAAATCGTATACACTATACTTTTTGGGAATTACAACCATGCCGGCGGGGTGCTGACCGGTAGTGCGTTTAATACCAACACAACCATCCACCAAGCGTTGCTCTTCAGCCTTATTCAGTTTCATTTCCTTGCTTTCCAGATATTTTTTAACATATCCGTAAGCAGTTTTATCTGCCAAGGTACCAATGGTTCCGGCTTTAAACACATAACCTTCGCCAAACAATTCCTCTACGTACTTATGGGCAGTAGATTGATATTCACCGGAAAAGTTCAAGTCAATATCCGGCACCTTATCTCCCTTAAAGCCCAAGAAAGTTTCAAAGGGGATGTCGTGCCCGTCCGTTTTCATGGGTTTTCCGCATTTTGGACAGTCCTTATCCGGCAAGTCGAAGCCGGAACCCACTGAACCGTCGGTGAAAAACTCACTGTACTTACAATGGGGGCAAATGTAATGAGGCGCCAAAGGATTAACCTCGGAAATCCCCACCATAGATGCAGCAAAGGAAGAGCCCACCGAACCACGGGAGCCAACAGAATATCCGGCTTCGTTAGATTTCTTCACCAGCTTTTGGGCAATCATGTACATAACAGAATAGCCGTTGCCAATAATAGAATTCAATTCACGCTCCAGGCGCTCCCCCACAATATCGGGAACCGGATCCCCGTAAATTTCATGAGCCGTTTGCCATGCGATAGCACGCAATTCTTCTTCGGCACCTTCCATTTCCGGAGCATGCATACCAAAGGGGATCGGAATGATCTCCTCCACCATATCGGCAATTTTTTGCGTGTTTTCCACCACGATCTTATGAGCCTGCTCAAAGGGAAGATAATTAAACTCCTCCAGCATCTCATCGGTGGTTCTGAAGTAAAGGGGCGGCTGATTATCAGCATCATCAAAGCCATTACCCGCCATCAGAATGCGGCGGAATATCTCATCCCGAGGATCCAAGAAATGAACATCGCAGGTACCAACGACCATTTTCCCCAATTCATCGGCAAGACTAATGATCTCTTTGTTAAAACCTTGTAAATCTTCTTCGCTGCCCGCCATGCCGTTGCGTAGCATATAGGAGTTATTTCCAATGGGCTGAATCTCCAAATAATCATAAAAGGAAGCCGTTTCAAGCAATTCTTCCCGAGGCTTTTGGGCTAAAACAGCACGGAACAACTCGCCGGCTTCGCAAGCACTACCAATAATCAACCCCTCACGTAAACGCTCAATCTCGGATCGATACATCAAAGGTCTGCGATAGAAGTGCTTAATATTCGATAATGTGATCAGTTCGTATAAATGCTTTAAACCGATCTTATTTTTAACCAAAATGATGATATGATACCGGGGCGTATTTTTTTGCCGATACGTGTTTTCGGGATCAAATCCGGGCACTGTATCGTCTACCAAATAGCCTTCCACACCATAGATCATTTTGATACCGCAATCGTGTGCGGCAGCCTGGGCGCTGGGGTAATTTTGAAGGTTGCCATGATCGGTTATAGCAATGGCGTTATGTCCCCAATAAGCGGCACGACGTACATAATCGTCAATGGTATTCACCGCATCCATAGCGGACATATTGGTATGAAGATGAAGTTCCACACGTTTTTCGGTGGCATGATCCTGCCGTATTGTATATTTTGCTTCAAAGATACATTTGGCATTGATCACATAATCTTCTTCATATTTATCATACATCGCCTGCCCGGTTGCGCCAACTGCTTTGCCGGGCTTTAATTTTCCGGAGAGTTCCTCAGCCTTATCGGCAGGAACCATAAACTTTAAAATAATAGAACCGGTATAGTCGGTAATATAAACAGAAAAGCGTACGTTTTTTTGATCCCAGGTGGTACGGCTATCGCACTTGAAGATATTTCCCATCACCGATACCGTTCCATCCACCTGGTTGACCATATTCAGGGCATAAAAATTCTTACCGATTCGATCCCCATGGATCGTATTTTCGGTGGGCTTAAAGGGGATTTTCGGCATTTCCACCACAACGGGTGCCGCACGCCGCCACTCCCGTTTTACAGGCTCCTTGGGTGGGGGCGGTGCAATGGGTGCAGACTGCGGTGGGGGTATTTCTGGCATTTCAGGTTCCGGAATTTCCTCCCGCGTAGTATGGTCAATTTTTGTAATGCCGGAAAAATTAATTTTATAAGCGTTTTGATACCATTCTCTAAACACTTCTGTCAATGTCTTCTGTACGCCCAGATCCTCCATAATATCAAGACCGCCGTACTGGAGATTTACTGTGATATTATTATCCGCAAATGTTACCGTTGAATCGTTTAAAAAACCGTTTACACCGCCATTTTTGCGCTTTGCGCAAAGCACGATGTCGTTCCAATGATCGGCAGAAAAATCCACATTTAAAAACGAAGGTATGATCTCGCAGGAATGAAGTTCATAGGTTAAGCATATCTTTTCTTCCAGCTTCATGATATGGGAAAAAGGCACATACTTTGGAAACTCCGCATGTGCCCTAATAATTCTATGTTCCTGGTTTACCGCAACCTTGGTGGCAACAGCACCATCCAGCAGGTGTTGTTCTTCGTTGGTAAACAGGCATCTTTTAAAAAAACTAAGTAGGTTTTTATTTGCCATTTTCAACTTCCCTTGACATTTGATCAATTTCCGCCATCAATGCATCAAAAAGACGATCCTCCGGCACCTTTTTAACGATCTTCCCTTTTTTGAAAATCAGGCCTTCGCCATCGCCGCCGGCAATGCCAACATCCGCTTCCCGCGCCTCTCCGGGCCCGTTAACTGCACAACCCATTACTGCTACCTTAAGGCCGCAGCGGTTATTTTCCAACGCTTTTTCTACCTTTTCGGCAATATCGATCACAGGGATGCGGGTTCTTCCGCAAGTGGGACAAGACACCAATTGGCACGCACCTTCCACCAGATCAAGAGCTTTAAGAATACGAAAACCTGCATGGATCTCTTCCACAGGGTCGGCAGTAAGGGAAACACGAATGGTGGCGCCAATCCCCTCAGCCAGCAAGCTGCCAATTCCAATTGCATTCTTTACAAGCCCCATTTCGCGGGTGCCGGCTTCGGTAACACCTAAATGAAGAGGGTAGTCGCACACCTTTGCCAGCAAGCGGTAAGCACGGATCATATTTTGTACATTTGAACTTTTTATGGAGATTACAATATTGTGAAAATCTAACCGTTCCAAGATCCGCACGTGGCGCATAGCACTTTCAACCATCGCTTCAGGGGTAGGAGATCCGTATTTTTCTAAAAGTTCACGCTCTAAAGAACCGCCGTTTACACCAATACGAATAGGCACATTTTTGGCTTTGCAGGCGTCCACTACGGCACGTACTTTATCCTCGGAACCAATGTTACCGGGATTAATGCGGATCTTATCAACCCCCGCTTCCAAAGAAGCGATTGCAAGGCGATAATCAAAATGAATATCTGCCACGATCGGCATGGATACCGCCTTTTTTAATCTGCGGATCGTTTCAACGGAATCACGGTTTGGAATACTTAAACGTAATATATCACATCCTGCTGCTTCCAGTTCCTTTGCCTGCATCACAGCTGAATCGTGATCGCCGGCAAGGGTATTCAGCATGGATTGAACATAGATCCGATTTTGACCTAATATTAAATTTCCAACCCGAACCTGTTTCGACACCGAAATTCCTCCCAAAACCAACTAAAATAAACCGATTACATCTTTAAATGTTACAATTAACATTAAGCCCATTAATATGATCAATCCGGCAGCATTAATTGCTGTTTCAACTTTAGGATTAAGAGGCTTTCTGCGGATTGCCTCAATCAGCAGTAAAAGAATTCTACCGCCATCCAACGCAGGAAACGGTAATAAGTTCATAATACCAAGATTAATTGAGATCAGGGCTATTACCATGAGCAAGGAAGACAACCCTACCGTTGCACTTTTTCCAATAACTCCGGCTGTACCCACCGGACCGCTCACCTGGCTATAATCCGCATCAAGGGTAAAAATTGAGCCCACAAAGGAATAGATGGAGCGTGAAATTGAAAGGGTATATCCAAAGGAATATTTCAAAACAGAAGAAAAACTTCTTTTTTGACCGTAAACTTTAAAATCGGTATCATAAAAAGAACCGTAGTCTTCATCCTCGATCTTGGGGAACTTTACACCCTCAAGGACCATTTTATCTCCGTTACGCTTAACGGTGATCGAAAAATCCTCCGCCTTACTGTCTTTAGTAAGCGCATAGGAAATATCCATATAATTAAAGATCTTATAACCGTCAATGGAAACGATTTCATCCCCTGCTTGCAGACCATAAGATGAGGAAACAGAATCATCTAAAAATTCCGCAACAGTAGTGGTGGGGTATGCAGAAATAGTAGCGTTAATACAACAAATCAGCACAAAACCCATAATAATATTCATGGCTGCGCCCATCACCAAAACTAAAAAACGTTTCCATCTGGGTTTATTATTAAAAGCATTTTCGTGGGTACTATCCCCGTCTTCCCCTTCCATTTGCACAAAACCGCCAATGGGTAAGGCGCGAATAGAAAAACGGCACAACTTCCCTTCCCGCTTATAAATAGCGGGACCCATACCAATAGAAAACTCGTGCACCTTAATCCCCGCCCAAATTGCGGTGAAAAAATGGCCGGCTTCATGGGATAAAATCAACAGACCAAAAACCAATACCGTAACAACGATATTAAAGATAACTTGCATTAGAAAATACCTTCTTCAAAATAATTACGTACCTGCTCTCTGGCAAGCCGATCGGCCTGCAGAACATGGTCAAGATTTTCCCCATCCATATTCGGTGTGTGCGTCAACGCTTTTTCAACAAACTCTGCAATCTGCAAAAACCGAATCTTCCCTTCCAAAAAGAGAGCAACCGCCTGTTCGTTAGCACCATTTAATACGGTGGGATAGAGCCCACCGGAACGGCTGGCATATTTTGCCAACCTTAAGCATGAAAATGTTTCTTCATCCACCTGCTCAAAATGAAGGGTTTTTCCAATCAGTGAAAGAGCGTGGTCGCCGCTTGCTAAACGCTTGGGATAAGTTAATGCATATTTGATAGGCAGATACATAGAAGGCACGCCCATTTGGGCAATAACCGAGTGATCTGCAAATTCAATAGCAGAATGAATAATGCTTTCCCGATGGACCAGCACCTCAATGCGCTCATCGGGCACATTAAAGAGCCATTTAGCCTCCATCCATTCAAGGCCTTTATTCATAAGGGTAGCGCTATCGATGGTGATTTTAGAGCCCATGCTCCAATTGGGATGACGCAGAGCATCTGCCACAGTAACCTTTTCCATTTCTGCCCTTGTTCTTCCAAAGAAAGGGCCGCCGGAGGCAGTAAGCAACAACTTATTGATCGAATTATCACCGGCGCCCTGCAAACATTGAAAAATAGCGCTATGCTCACTATCCACCGGTAAGATGCGAACCCCTTTACGGGCAGCAGCGGGCATAACGATCTGACCAGCGCAAACAAGTGTTTCTTTGTTGGCAAGACCAATATCCTTACCCGCCTCAATGGCGGCAAGGGTTGGTTTTAGTCCGATCATACCCATCATGGCGGTTACAACAATCGATGCGTCCGGAGCTGATGCAACTGCGCAGTTTCCTTCCTCACCGGCAAGAACCTGGCAGGGAAAATCTTGTAATCTCTGTTTTAGTATCGCCGCACGTTCAGGATCATATACACTTGCCATAGGAACCTGAAATTCCCGAATCTGCTGTTCTAAAAGATCGATATTACTTCCTGCGCTTAAAGCCGCAACACGAATTCCCAAATCACGACAAACCTGTAATGTTTGGGTACCGATCGAACCGGTGGATCCTAAAATAGAAATTGTTTTCATATCCATCACCCGATAAAACTTTTAGCACTCATTAATGCGTAAAACATAGGTGCAATAAAGATCAAACTGTCCATTCTGTCTAAAAATCCACCGTGACCCGGCAGAACTTTTCCGAAATCCTTAATTCCATAGGATCTTTTGATGTAAGAAAAAGAGAGGTCGCCGATCTGGGAGATCACAGTGCCGCAAAAACTATAAAGCAACACCAAGAACCAATTGATGGATACATCGGTGATACGTTGATATATTAAACAGAAAATAAAATAGATCACTATGGAGAACAGTGCGCCTCCAATACAGCCTTCTATGGATTTTTTAGGGCTGATATTGGGAAACGGACGATGCTTACCAATTAGAATGCCGGTCAAATAGGCAAAAATATCGGTACACCAGGCGCTACAAACAACGCATAAGATCATAAAGAAAAAGCCATGCTCTGCAATTCTGCGAATAAAGATAATGTTACTTAAGAAGCAAGTGATCACAAAAGTAATGAACATCGCAACAGTTGCTTCACTAAAGCTGGCCTTACCGAAATTCATCATTAAAATTATAAAAAGGGCAACCAAATAAATAAACGAAATAATGATCACCCCGTAATAGGGACTTCTGCCCGGATATAGAAAATCACGTACCAAAAAAGAAAGAGGTACTGCCGCACCGTAAACCAGACTGGGAACCAACATTTTCTTTTTGGTAGCACAACCGGCACAGGTCAACGCTTCAAAAATACAAATACATATTAAAATTGCTATGGCAATTTCAAAAAAAGGAGAGTAAGCAGAAATTGCAAAAAGAAGAACAAATACGCCTAAGATAATAAACGATGTCCACAATCTTTGAAGAAAGTTTTCTTTCATACTCTGCCAAACCTCCTGTTTCTTTTTTGATAATCAATAATTGCCCGGTCTAAATCTGCCGGTTTAAAATCCGGCCACAGAATATCGGAATACCAAAACTCCGCATATGCCGATTGCCAGAGCAAGAAATTAGATAATCGCTTTTCACCACTGGGGCGGATCACAAGATCCACAGTGCTGCAATCCTCAAAATAAAGCATTTTACCAAAGGTTTCCGGCGTAATATCTTCGGGGTTCATCTCCCCTGCTTGCACCTTTTTTGCAACTGTGCGGGCGGCATGAACGATCTCATGCTGCCCGCCGTAGTTCATCGCTATATTCAAGGTAAGACCCGGAAAATCCTTCGTCACCTCAACAATACGATCCATCTTTTCACGCAGCACGCCGGAAAAAACAGACATATCTCCTATAAAACGAATGCGAACACGTTCCTTTTCAAAGGTATTCAACGCATCGTCGATAAATTCTTCCAAAACCTTCATAATTCTGGAAACTTCTTCTTTGGGGCGCTGCCAATTTTCTGTTGAAAAGGCATATACCGTAAGGTTTTTGATCCCAATATCACGGGCATAATAGGCAATAGTTTTAAAAACCTTTGCTCCGGCAACATGACCGGCATAACGAGGAAGCCCTCGTTTTTGTGCCCAACGACCGTTTCCGTCCATAATGATCCCCACATGCTCAGGCATGCGCCGGGGATCCATATTCAAACTTTTCTTTTTAAATAAATTCAAATCAAATCCCCCGTTTAAAAGCCGGATCAAACAGCCATGATCTCCTTATCCTTTTCGGCAACCATCTTATCGATCTCGGCAATATACTTATCCGTGAGTTTCTGAATATCGGTTTCAATACCCTTTAACTCATCTTCGGTAATCTCGTGAGCCTTTTCCTGCTTTTTAAATTTATCCAACGCATCACGGCGTACATTACGAATAGCCACTTTAGAATCTTCGCCAAGTTTTTTGGCTTCTTTGGCAAGTTCTTTGCGACGCTCCTCTGTGGGCTGAGGAAAGCTCAAGCGGATCACTTTACCATCGCTGGTGGGAGTAATACCAATATCAGATGCCAAAATTGCTTTTTCGATCTCTTTAACCAAGGTTACATCCCAAGGCTGAATCATCAACATACGGGGCTCAGGAACGCTTACGGCAGCAACCTCGTTGATCTTACTGGAAGCACCGTAGTAATCCACGCGCAGCCGATCCAAAACAGCAGGATTAGCACGACCTGCACGAAGACCTGCGTAGTCGTTACCCAAAGCGGTAAGAGTCTTTTTCATCTTTTCTTCAAATTCAATGTAGTTAGCCATTATTATTCTCCTTTACTATCGATTGTTGTTCCAATGTCTTCCCCAAGCACTGCACGAACAATATTGCTGGGTTCCGACATGTCAAACACATAAATGGGGATGTTGTTTTCGTTACAAAGCGCTGCAGCCGCACTATCCATAACTGCTAATTGATCTTTTAAAATATCCAGATAGCGGATATGGTGTAATTTCTTTGCATTTGGATCTTTTTTGGGATCTGCAGTATAAACACCATCCACATTCGTTGCCTTTAGGATTACCTCGGCATTTACCTCTGCTGCACGAAGAGCGGCACAAGTATCCGTGGAGAAATAGGGATTGCCGGTTCCGCTTGCAAAGATAACGACTCTGCCCTTTTCCAAGTGTGCGATAGCACGGTTTCGGATAAAGGGCTCTGCAATTTGTCGCATTTCAATTGCACTCATTACCCGGCATTCAACTCCTTTTTGAATTAAAGCATCCTGCACAGTAAGAGCATTCATCGTGGTTGCCAGCATACCAATATAATCGGCACGGGTACGATCCATTTGCTGGTTACTTCTACCTCGCCAATAATTACCGCCGCCAACAACGATAGCAACCTGAACCCCGTTTTCTACGCACGCCTTGATATGTGCGCTGATTTCTAATACATAATCAAAATCAATGCCGCTTTTTTTACTGCCGGCAAGGGCTTCACCGCTTAATTTTAATAGAATTCTGCGATACGCTGCATTAGCCATAAAATTCCACACTCCCACATGTTATATTTTAATATATTATAATATATTATAGACCTATTTGTAAAGTAAAATATAAAAAAGAGGTGATCAAAATCGATCACCTCTTTGTAATCAGTTCATTTTTGTAACGATCTTGGGAACTTTTGCGATCAACACAGCTGCAATGGCAGTAATCACGATTTCAGGTAACATATACATCCCGTTATATACCACACTGTAAATCAATCCAAGCAAGCCCGGACTAACAGACTCCACAAGCGTTGATCCCCAGGCAGGAAAACCCTCTTGGGTGAAGAACCATTCAGCCCACCCGGAGAACAAAATATAGCCGGAAAGAATGTGAGCAACATAGCGGCACGACAACGCCACAATACTGCCGAGCATTAAAGAGATGCCGGGATCTTTAATTTTGTTACGGAATACGCCGCCAAGACCCAAAAGAGTATAAGCGATCAAATAATCCAGCAACACCATAATAATTGCATTTAAAATCATTGCGTGATCGCCAAAGTAACCGGGCTGAAAGGCGGCAGAAACCGTTTTTACTCCCAGTGCCATTTGGAGAACAGAATAAACAACACCGGAAAAAACTCCCCATTTTACACCATAACGGTATGAGATCAGCACCAAAGGCAGCATGCTCGCCAAGGTGAGTTGCCCACCAAAGGGCATTTCTGGAATTACCAGTTTTCCCACAATTTCCAACACTGCCCCAAGGGTTAGCAGCATTGCACTCTCAACCAACATATGTACGCGTACTTTCTTCATCATCTTTACCTCCTATCGAAAAAAGAAAGCCCTGCGCAGCATGTCAGCGCAGGGCCTAATAAAAGGCAAATATAGTTCCTACGTCGGCATTACCCGCATCAGGTTCATGGGTTGGGTAAATACATTCACCCTCTCAGCCGAGTTTACTCAGCACCCCTTTTTAAATTGTAATAATATATTACTCCATGGAATCCAATTTTGTCAATACCTTTTTAAAATAATCCGGCAGCTCACTTTGAAAAACCATGTGTTCTCCGCTTATAGGATGATCAAAGCCTAAAACACGGGCATGCAGGCACTGACCCTCAAAATCCAAATTGATACCGGGAACCGACCGCCCGTAAACTGTATCTCCCAGCACAAAATGACCAATGGAAGATAGGTGCACCCGGATTTGATGGGTACGCCCGGTTTCCAACCGACATGCAAGATGTGCAAAACTGTGATACTGCTTTAAAACTTGATAGTGAGTAACAGCTCTTTTCGAGTTACGTGAAATAACTGCCATCTTCTTGCGGTCCTTTGGGCTACGCCCAATGGGCGCATCAACGGTACCCTTTTCATCGGGCATACGCCCCCATACAACTGTTTCATAAACACGGTCGATAGTATGTTTTTCGAATTGCTCTGAAAGCCCCTGATGAGCACGGTCATTTTTTGCAATCACCAAAAGCCCACTGGTATCCTTATCAATTCGATGAACAATACCGGGGCGTTTTTCCCCATTAATACCAGAAAGGGTATTTTTGCAGTGTGCCAACAGACCGTTTACCAATGTGTCTCCACTATGCCCCGGCGCAGGGTGAACAACCAAACCTTTCGGCTTATTCACAACAAGTAAGTGATCATCTTCGTAGACGATATTCAGATCCATAGAGCAGGGTTTTGGTATGCCATCTTCTGCCGGTGGAACAGAAATATCGATCATATCGCCATTACTTACACGAAAACTCTTTGTTACTTTGCGTCCGTTTACGGTAACCAACCCCTCTTTGATCAACGTTTCAATCCGAGAACGGGAAAATTGTTCCAATTGCGACGCCAAAAAAGAATCTATTCTATCCCCTTCAACTGCAGAAACCAACTCAAAGCGTTCCATCGGTAGGCTCCTTTGATTCCTTTTGGTCATTAAAATCTTTTGATAGAAAAATATAGAAAGCCAAAATCACAGTGCCTACACAAACGAAAACATCTGCAACATTAAAAACTGCAAATTGGTAGCCCCAAAAATTGAAGGCAAAAAAATCCACAACCTCGCCCAGGAAAATACGATCGATCATATTACCAATCCCGCCGCCTATGATCAGCGATAGTGAGAAGACACCCCAATGATTTTTCACTTTGCCAGAACAAAGAGCTATAACAACTGCCACGATCACGATCGCCGTGAACACCATAAAGATCCATCTCTGATTAGAAAGAATGCCAAATGCAGCGCCGGTATTCCGTACATGGGTAAGGGAGAAAAAATCCGGAATTAAAACAATAGAGCTATTGATCGAAAGTTCTTCCACTACCCAAAGTTTGGTAAATTGATCCGCTAACACCAGTAATATTGATAAAAAAATCCAATAAAAACGTTTTAAAAACTTCAAAAGGGATACTCCTTATTCGTCTTTATTAATATCGTAATCCACACCGAATTTGAGGTTTTCAAACTTTAATTGCTTGGGAGCTTCTATAGGCTCTTCTTTCTTTTCGGCTTTTTCTGAAAGTTTGAATTCCATGGTATTCCCGTCGGGAGTTTCATCAGAATCCTTTTCAATCACAGGCTCTTCCATTTTCGGTTCTGCAACTACAGGCTCTGCAACAGGGGCAGGTTCCGCTGTTTCTTCAGCAACAGGCTTTTGTTCCTCAATTTTTTTCTCTTGAACAGCCGGCTTCTCTTCGCCCTTGAAATCAGGCAGTTTGGAAATAGATGTAAGATGCGCCTTATAAAGCTCTATAATGGTATTTTTAAATTCAGCAACCTGGGCACGCAGATGATCCAATTTGCTTTGCTCTGCGGCAGTTTCGCCTTGGATACGGGCAATTTCTTCATTGGCTTTGTTTTGCTCTGCTTCAATCTCGGCATGGCACTGCTCCCGTGCGGCACGCACAGCGTCAGCAGATTCTACCTCTGCTTTTTTCAGAATAGCCTGTGCCTGCTCTTCGGCTGCGGCTATGATCTTTGCAGCTGTTGCCTTGCTGGAAACCTCCACCTCTTTTTCACGCAGTTCAATTTCCTTCAAGGTGGTTTCGTTTAATTTCTGCGCATTAATAATAGCAGTTTTTAAAAATTCCTCGTCTTTTTTATAATCCTCGATCTTTGCAAGGCAAACCTTAAGCTTTTCAACAAGTTCGGCGTTCTCCAGATAAAGGGCGCGGTAATCCACCTCTAATTCATCCAAAAACGCATCCACTTCATCCCGGCGGTAACCGCCCAGTACACTTTGTTCAAATTCCTTATTAGGGATCACATCGGGGTTCAACATCACAATATCCTCCTAAATATATTTTCTACATTCTAAAACGATGCGTCCTTTTTTGGTTAAATTCCCGCACGCATCGACAATCCATTTACCGGAGCCTCGGATCACAAGGTTATCACCGGCGTTTATCTCTTTGGTTTTCTTTTCCAAGGGACAATGGTTTAATTGTATCATCTTTCCCTCAATCAAGCGGTTTGCTTGTTCCCGGGAAACACGATCAAGACTGCTTATTACGGCATCTGCACGCAAAGATGCCACAGTTACCCGAACATACTCAAATTGCGGTTCCGGTATAGTAAAATCAGCCGGAGCCGCTGTTAGTTTAACCTTTTGTTTACCAATAGAGGTTACATTTTGAATCAAAAAATCCTGAATATGTTCGGCGGCAAATATTAAGATCTTTCCGTCACATACAATAATATCGCCTAACACATCACGACGAATACCGGTTGCCATTAAGGCGCCCAACACATCACGATTAGTGATCCCAGTGGGATCACTACATTGAACCTGAAGCAACACAATGGGGAAAGATTGCTTTAGGATCTCTTCATCAAAAGAAGAAACAGCCAACATTCTTCGTTCACTTTCGCCAAAGCCGCCCCATAGCATAAATGGGGCTTTAAATCTTCGGCAGATCCCCGCAGCTTCAATACACTCCTCACCTGTAAGAAAAGGTGAAAACACCATGCCCTCGCCGGCATTTTCACGACGGATCAAATCTTCGATCTTACCGGAAAAATAGTTTTTATCACTCATAAGATCAATGTGGCCAACCACCCCAACGCCGATACGATCAGCCGGAGCAAGAAAAACAAGATCAATGGTGAAAAATCAACCGGTGAGTTTTGAAAATAATAAAAGCGCCGTAAAAAATTACGTATAGGCATCAAGGGCGGTTCGGTGATCGTGGCAAGAAAACGAATAAATTTATTGCTTGGATCACGGATAAACCAAGTGGAAAGACAATAGATCAGCATGATCAACGCATATAAGCTGATCAGCCTATTTAAGATATAAAAAAGGGAAAAGAGCAACTTAATATTCCTCTTCTTTCGTTTCGTCCATCAACTCGCCCTGCAGACCAACATTGCGGGGTGTTACGGCATAAGTGCTATGGGCAACACGCTGGAGATCACCGCCCTGCGCATACACAACACCGCTCAGGAAATCCAGGATACGTTGCGCCAT
Source organism: Eubacteriales bacterium (assembly GCA_045538295.1). Lineage (GTDB taxonomy): Bacteria > Bacillota > Clostridia > Oscillospirales > QAKW01 > QAKW01. The sequence continues at coordinate 19,454 of JAZSRD010000020.1, read as the reverse complement.
ATCTTTATTACAATTCTCCAAATTCAGCAACACGGCACGATTGTTCAGGATATGATCTGCCACGGTACGGGCATCGCTGTAATCGCTGGATTTAATGATCACCATATTAACCTGGCTTTTAGTTGAAGTGGGTGCTACTGTTCTGGGAGCGGAACGATATGGTTCTTTTTTTACAGTGGTTTCATCGGAGGAAATCGAAGTTTCGTTTTCAACCACTTCATCCTCGCCCACCATGTCGTTATCGTCGGGAATCCCGATAACTGCCTTCAACTTGTCCCATTTGCTCATTTCACAATACCTCCAATTAATTTCTGGGCCCGAAAATGCCGCGCCCGATACGAATAAACGTGCTGCCGGCCTTCAATGCATCCGCATAATCGCCGGACATCCCCATAGACAAAATATCCATATTAATATTATCTATCTTTTTACTCCTGATGTCAACTGAGAATTCTTTCATTTTGTAAAAATATTCAAGATTTCCCTGTTCCTCATCAGCAATAGGCGGAATACACATTAAACCGCAAACACAAATACCCTTAAATCCGGATATTTCTCTTAAAAACTGTTCCAATTCGCCGGAGATAACGCCACCCTTTGTGGTTTCGTTACCAACATTTACCTGAACCAGGATTTTTTGGATCTTCCCTATTTTTTCGGCTCGTTTGGAAATTTCCTCCGCCAAACGAAGGGAATCTACAGAATGGATCAGATCAACCTTATCAATGATATATTTTACTTTATTCGTTTGCAGCCGACCGATCAAATGGATTGTTACACCGTCTTTATTGATCTTTTCATATTTTTCCAGTAATTCTTGCACACGGTTCTCCCCGATATGCTTTACCCCACATTCAATGGCAAAATTAATTTCTTCTACTGTACGTGTTTTGGTAACTGCAATCAGTTGAGCTTTTTCATTTTCCAATTCAGCGAAAATTTTATCAAGATTGCCTTTGATCAATTCCCGATTCATTATGAAACCGCCTTCCCGTCGTACAAATTCGACCCCTTGTAAACAACCTGATCATAAATGCGTAAACCGCTCTCATCGGTGGATACATATTCAATGATGGCATTTACTCCATCGTTATATAAAATATGAACTTTTTTATAGCGTAGCAAAAGGCCAACCTTCACAAATACACCATCATCGCCATCGACTTTTCGCAGTGCACTTTGGCGCACAAGAATGCCATTATGATTTTTTAAGATCAGTTGCACCTCTTCTTGCCGTAAGGTTAAAATATTATCCATGATCACAGAAGAATCCAAAATTAATACGCACTCTTCCCCACTTTTACGAATATCGGCAACGGTACATTTAATCTTATCCGAGCCAAAGGAAGGAATGTTAATGTAGATCTCATCCTTAACCTCTAAAAGACTCACAGATTCCGCCGGCACCTTAATGGCAACGGACCAGGAGTTATCAAAAACCATTTTGCCTATATTATCACCGGAATCACTTGTTTTTGCACATAAGGATAACGCCTCTTCAAAGTTCTCAACACTAAGTTCGCTCAGATATTCCGGCGTTAAACGCTCTTCCAGACCGTCGGTGCTCAAAGAAAAATGTCCGCTCTTGGGAGCCTTGATCAATTCCACACTATCGGATCCGGAAGCTTTTAGAGCAGCAAATTCCGAACGAAGATCATCCAACACAGTATCATAACTAACCAGATCGCCGGAAGCAATTTTCTTCTTCATAATACTGATCACCAAGTTCTCGGCATTATCAAAAGCAAGCATCCCATTTCCTTGCTCTGCAAGCACAGCAATGCCATTTAAACCGTCGTAGATCTCACGATCAATACTACCAACAGCACTCTCATAAGAACCACTGTTTTTTAAAACCTCTTCATATGTTGCAATTTTTTCTTCAATCTGGCGAATTTCTTTACGTACCTTTGCCGAATGTTCATCGGTATACACACGCGCCACAGTTCCTTTGGCGGCAACACGCTCACCTTCTGTACGAATCACATCTAAATAATCATAACCCTTTTTGTTCACTGCTGATTCGTCTCGAAAGAAAATTCCATTTGCATTTAATGTTTCTTCCAATTCACCCATCACGGCACTTTCTGTTTTAATGGAAACGAAATTATACTTATAAAGTTGATAAACGGTTACAACAATCGCAAAAACAGTTAAAACGCCAATGATAATTTTAATAAATGTAAGACCACTGCTTTTCATTCGTTTCCTCCTTCTAAAAATTCAGATACTACTTTAAATACCTGCTCCCGCAATGCTTCATTGGTAAGTTCATCACGATAGAACCAATGAATTTGAGGGTTCTTGCCAAACCAGGTCAACTGACGTTTGGCATAATTACGGCTCTTTTGCTTTACTAATTCAACAGCAGCCTCGATACTCCCGCCACATTCAACTGCATCGATGATCTCTTTGTAACCAATCGCCGCACGTGCAGTCGAAGAAAGACGATGATGCTTCGTTAAATAATGAATCTCCTCCATCAAGCCTTTCTCTATCATAAGATCAACACGTAAATTAATGCGATCATAAAGGATCTGACGATTTCGATAGTTCAAGCCGATCCACAACACTCGATATGGGGCTTCTCGATGGCTTTGCTGCTGAAACTCTGAAAGACGTTTTCCCGTGATCTCCAACACCTCTAAACCACGGATCACACGCTTGGTGTCGTTAAAATGTAATTTCTCTGCTAAAACCGGATCCTTTTCTTTCAAAAGTTGGTAAAGAACCTCGTTTCCGTCCCTTTTAGCCATTTCTTGATATTTAACACGCACCGCTTCATTCAAAGGAATATCAAAAAAATCGGTATTACCCAATAAATGATCAATATATAGTCCGGTTCCACCGCAGATAACCGGTAATGAACCCTCTTTCTTCAGATGATTTAAAACATCACCGGCATCCTGAACAAAGGAGGAAACATTATAGGTGTCTTCCACAGAAACATGACCCATTAAGTGATGGGGAATTCCTTTCTGCTCTTCCTTGGATGGCTTCGCAGTGCCAATGTTCATTTCTCGGTAGATCTGCATGGAATCAGCCGAAATGATCTCGCCCTTAAAGTGCGATGCCACCGCTACCGAGAGATCTGTTTTCCCGGACGCGGTAGGTCCAACAATTGCAATGATCTTCTGCATGGCGGCACCTATATTCTCTTAAAGGACTTTTCGATGGTCTTTTTATTGTAGGCAATCATAACGGGTCTGCCATGGGGGCATTGATGCACCTCATCATCACGGATTAATTTTTCCACCAAAGCCTTAAGTTCTTCGCTATCATTAATGTTCCCCGCTTTAATAGCCGCCTTACAGGCAACAGTTTTTAAGGCGGTATTTTCACGGTCAGTGCTTTCTCTTCGCCCGCCCTGCATCCAATCAGATAAGATTTCAGTAAAAGCATCTGCCGCCGTTTCCCCGGTAAGGCAAACCGGTCTGCTGCGTAATACAGCACGACGCTCTCCAAAGGCATCCACTTCAAAACCTATTTTTTCAAAATCAGCCTGGTGATCCAACGCAAAAGCCAATTCTTCCGGGGTAAGATCAAGCTGTTCCGGCACCAACATCTGCTGCTGGGCAGGTTTATGATCTTTATTTTCCTTTAACAAACGCTCAAAAATCATTCGTTCATGGGCAGCATGTTTATCGATCAAATACAGATCCTCTCCGCTTTCAACCAAGAGATATGCATTAAACACTTCGCCAATAAAGCGATAGGGAATCTCTGGCTCAACTTCCTTTTCCAGGGTTTGTTGCTCAACAATAACCGGTTGCTCCATCGATTTTAGAGGCGGGATCATCTCCCGTTCTTGCAGTGTTTCTTTTTTTAGAGCAACTGTATATGAATTTTCTTTAGGTGTTTCATTTAAGGTCGCAGATACACTTGTTGTGAACCGGGGTTTTGGAGGTAACGTTACAATACCCTCTCCCTCTGCTTCAGCCTTATTCACAAGGGGGGTGATCGGTTCCGGTTTTTCCATCACGGTTACTGCACCAAAGGATTTTGCAGGTTCAACTTTGGGTGTAGTAGGCACCAACGTTTTTAGATCGTTTTTGTCCGTTACAGGCTTTTCTTCTGCCGCTTTTCTTAAAGTTTGCTTATTCAATGCATTCTTAATTGCATAATAAACAGCTTCAAAAATAAGCTTTTCATTGGAAAACTTCACTTCCATTTTACTGGGGTGCACATTCACATCCACAAGACCGTAAGGAAGATTGATCTTCAACACACAGATCGCATGACGACCGTGAAACAAATCATTACGGTACGCCTGATCAATAGCAGCAAACACTGTTTGACTGCGTACAAGGCGCCCGTTAATATAACAAAGCTGATAATTCCGGTTCGTTCTTGTAACGGTGGGTTCGGCAATATAACCATAAACACGCACCTGCTGCACCTCAGTATCTGCTTGCAACATACTCTTTGTTACATCACGCCCCATAACGGCGTAAATTACATCCAGAAGTTTTCCGCTCCCGTCAGTATTTAAGGTGGACTTACCGTCTTGAATCAGTTTAAAGGCAATCTGTGGATTAGATATTGCCAACCGATCCATCAAGGCCGCAATATAACTACTCTCGGCACGGTCGGTCTTTAAAAATTTCATCCGTGCAGGTGTGTTAAAAAACAGATCGCGTACCACAATGGTTGTGCCTTGAGGGGCACCTGCTTCCTCACAAAGAATCTCTTTTCCGCCTTCCAGTTCCAACCGAGTGCCGATTCCATCTGCAGCGGTGATCAGCTCAATACGGGAAACTGCAGAAATCGCAGCCAATGCCTCGCCGCGAAACCCCAAGGTTTCAATGGCATAAAGGTCAGATATATCACGAATTTTACTGGTGGCATGCCGTAAAAAACAATTACGGGCATCTTCTTTATTCATGCCGCAACCGTCGTCGGTAACACGCATATAAGTAATACCGCCGTTTTTAATTTCAACGGTTATATGCTGCGCCCCCGCATCCATGGCATTCTCCACCAATTCCTTGATCACGCTGCCGGGACGTTCCACTACCTCTCCGGCTGCTATTTTATTGGCTATTTCCTGATCCAAAACCTGAATCTTCGGCATTCCTTTACAGCTCCTTTGCTTTTTTCGCCAATTCGTAAAGTATCCCCATGGTTTCAATGGGGGTAAGAGTGGTAACATCCAACCCTTTTAATTGCTCAATAATTGCGCATTGCTCCATATATCCCAAACTGATTTGAGGCTCTTCCTCGGTAGTTTGAGGTACTGTGCGCACCTCTCTTACAGTTTCTTTATCAATTTCCTGTAAGATCTTTTTAGCACGCTTTACTACCTCCGAACGCACGCCTGCCAGTGCAGCTACTTCAATACCATAGCTTTCATCGGCACCGCCGGGTACAATCTTACGCAAAAAGATAATATCATCGCCACGCTTTTTAACGGCAATATTATAATTCACAATGCCATTGTTCTGGTCACCTAAGGCACACAGTTCATGGTAATGGGTTGCAAACATCGTTTTGGCGCCCAATTTTTTTGGATCGTTCACGTATTCCATTACGGCACGGGCAATGCTCATACCGTCGTATGTAGAGGTGCCTCGACCGATCTCATCAAAAATCAGCAACGACGAGGAGGTCGCATGATCCAAAATATGAGCCACCTCGGTCATTTCAACCATAAAGGTAGACTGACCGGAGGAAAGGTCATCGGAGGCGCCAACACGGGTGAAAATCTTATCAACGATACCAATATGGGCACTCTTAGCAGGCACAAAGCATCCGATCTGCGCCATCAATGTGATCACCGCCACCTGACGCATGTAGGTAGACTTACCTGCCATATTGGGTCCGGTGATCAGCGCCAACCTTTGATCCGATTGATTTAACAGGGTATCGTTAGGCACAAAAAGCGCATTCTTAGAAACGTTTTCCACCACCGGATGCCGCCCGTCAACAATATGGATCTCATCGCTTTCATCCACGACTGGGTTTACATAATTATTATCCTGTGCCACTTGAGCAAAAGAACAAAGTACATCCAGCTGGGAAATTGCAGCAGCAATCTTTTGAATGTCTTTTAGCCGTTCACCAACTGTATTGCGAACCTCACAGAAAAGTTCATATTCCCTGCTTTGGCAACGTTGATTAGCATACAGAATCTTAGTTTCTAACTCTTTTAGTTCCTCGGTGATATAGCGTTCGCAATTCACCAAAGTTTGCTTGCGGATATAATGTTCCGGCACAAGATCATAATAAAGCTTTGTGACCTCAATATAGTAACCAAAAACCTTGTTGTAGCTGATCTTCAAGGATTTAATGCCGGTCTTTTCCTTTTCAACCGCTTCCCATTCTGCCATAATTCTTTGAGAATCCTCGGTCATAGCACGGCATTCATCCACAATTTCATCATATCCTTTGCGAATGATACCGCCTTCACGAACAGTTAAGGGCGGATTATCATCGATAGCACGGCTGATCAACTGATAAAGGTTGTCCACATCGGCAAGGCTGTTGTTTGCCTCCCGGAGCAGCCCCGCGCCAAAATCGGATAATATTCCTTTGATTGCAGGAAGAAGCCCAAAGGTTTGCCCCAAGGCATTCAGATCACGGGCATTACAAGTGCCCAGCATAACCCGGGTCATCAAGCGCTCAATATCATAGGTTTTGCTTAGCAGTTCTCGCAATTCATCCCGCTTCATTACCTGATTTTTTAGTTCGTCAACAGCTGTTAGGCGGCGATTGATCTCAACAAGGTTTACCAAGGGACGCTCTAAGTAGGCACGCAACAAGCGGGCTCCTGCACAAGTTTTAGTGCGATTTAGCACATGGTACAAAGTGCCTCTTTTATCGCTGCGCCGAATACTGTCGGTCAATTCTAAATTACGGCGGGTAGATGCATCCAATTCCATATACTGTTCCGGACGAAACACCTTTAATTTATCCAGATAACTAATATCACACTTCTGGGTTTCGGAAATATATGCCAGCAAATAATAAAGGCAGGAAACACTCTCTTGAGTATCGGTAACACCCAAGTCCTGCAGGTCATTCACCCGAAAATGATCTTTTAAGGCTTGCTCCTTTTCCGGAACGTTTGTGCACTCCAGCCGAGTAACCAAAGCTCCTAAGCGTTCCCGGGCATAATCTAAAATCTCGGGATGCTCCCCGGCCTGTTCGCTGATTAAAATTTCACTGGGCGCAAAACGCCCTAGTTCGTTGATCAACTCTTGTATATTTGCGTTTTCTAAAACGGTAAGTTCAATATCACCGGTGGAAATATCTGCAAATGCAAGAGAGATACGGCTGATTCCAAAAAACACACATGCTAAATAGTTATTTTTGTTTTCGTCCAGCATGCTGGATTGCGTAACGGTACCGGGTGTGATTACCTTGATCACATCACGGCGCACTAACCCCTTGGCGTTTTTAGGGTCCTCCACCTGTTCACAGATGGCAACCTTATAGCCGTTTGCCACAAGTTTTGCGGCATAATTTTCATAACTGTGAAATGGCACACCGCACATTGGCGCGCGCTCTTTCATGCCGCAATCTTTACCGGTTAAAGTCAATTGTAATTCACGGGATGCTGCAATTGCATCATCGAAAAACATCTCGTAAAAATCGCCAACCCGATAAAACAAAATGTAATCTTTATAACGGTTTTTAATTTCAAAAAACTGCTCCATCATCGGAGAAAGCTTACTCATTCCCTACCTCCCGGTATCTTGGTATCATAATAATCAGTGGCATCCGCCGCAGGTGGAGCAATCATGAGTACAACCGGCGGGCTCTTCCCCGGTTACATAAAATGAAAGCACACCGTTTACCTGCCCCAACAGTTCTTCAACAGCTTTACCCGTTTGCTGCATATTCTGCATTTTTTCATTTTCCATGATCTTACCGTATACGCCTTTTATCCGTTCTTCAATCTCAGTAATGCGGGCAGGATCCTGATCCTCTGCCTCGTTTAAGGACATCATGGTCATTCTGTGCAGGTTAAATTCTTTTACCAACTTTTGCACCTCTTCATCGGCTTCGTAAGCAGCCTTTGCTGCATTATACTTTTGCACCTGCTCACTGCTTTGCAAGAGAGCGCCTAATTCTTTTGCTTTTTCAATAATCTCTGTCATGTTCTTACTCCTTTATTTTTCCGTCTAACGACCAAGACTTTGCCTTGGTAACGGTTATTTCACAAAAAGTTCCGATCAAATCGGCATTCCCCGGGAAATCAACAGTTTTTCCGCCCATGGTTTTACCGGTTAAATGATTGGGATCATTCTTGCTGACCGACTCTACATATACCATATAATCCTTCCCTTCCATCTCCTTATTCTTCAAAAGGCAGATGGGATGTTGCACCGCCAACAGGCGGTTAAACCGCTCTTTTTTAATTTCCTCATCAATTTGATTTTCAGAAAGTGCAGCTTTGGTACCGGTACGCCTCGAATAAAGGAAGGTATACAAATTATCAAATTGAACTTTTTCGATCAACGCCAAGGTATCTTGAAAATCCTCTTCGGTCTCGCCGGGAAAGCCCACGATCACATCACTGGTGATCACCACATCCGGCATTACCTTACGAGCATATTCGATCAGCGAATAATAAGATTCTGCGGTATAATTACGGTTCATCTGCTTCAGTACCGCATCACTACCGGACTGAAAGGGCAGTTGCAACTGGTGGCACACCTTCTTACACGATGCCATGGTATCCAGCAGTTTAAAACTGCAATCCTTCGGATGGCTCGTGGTAAAGCGGATCCAAAAATCTCCCGGTATTTGATCAATTGCGGAAATCAGATCAGCAAAATCTAACTCTCCCTCCAAATCCTTACCGTAGGAATTCACATTCTGCCCCAAAAGCGTAATGTCTTTATACCCCTCTTTTACCAAGCCCTCGATTTCATTTATGATCTCGCGGCTTGCACGGCTCCGTTCTCTGCCACGTACATAGGGAACGATGCAATAGGTGCAAAAATTATTGCAACCATACATCACAGATACCCAAGCTTTATTTTTATCGTCACGCACAATCGGCAGATCTTCTGCAATTTCAGGGATCTCCTGCCTGGTGAAAATTCTCTCTCTATTGATCAGTACTTGCTCCATCATGGCAGGCAGTTCCGGGATCATAGAGGGTCCAAATACAATATCCACATGCGCATATTTACTACGTATTTGAGTTTGTACTGTTTCCTGCTGCATCATACAACCACATAAAATGATCAGCATCTCGGGCTTTTTTGCTTTTAACGACTTTAAAGCCCCCACATTACCGTAAACCTTTAGTTCAGCATGTTCCCGCACGGCGCAGGTGTTAAATAAAACCAAATCAGCTTCCTCTGTTTGATCAGTAAAGGAATAGCCCATCACAGAGAGCATTCCCTTAATCCGCTCACTATCTGCCACATTTTGCTGGCAACCATATGTGCGTACACATGCTATAGGCCTTCGGTTATCGCTGCATACAATGGTGTGAACCCGTTGCATTATGCTATTTCTATTTTGGTCATTCATGAAACAATATTACTCCACATTAAATTTCATATTATTATATCACAATATTATTATTATGTCTATATATAGAAATAAAAAAGAGGTGTGAAAAGTTTCCTTTTCACACCTCTTTGAGATACATCAATTACTCTGCTTCGGTTTCTGCAACTTCTTCTGCAGGAGCAGCTTCAGCAGTTTCGGCCTCCTCTTCCATCAAAGAACGGATGGAAAGACCAACTTTTTGAGTTTCTTCGTTAATATCAACGATCTTAACCTGAACCTCATCGCCAACCTTCAGGGCATCTGCAGGTTTTGCAATGTGTTTGGTGCTGATCTGAGAAATATGGATCAAGCCATCTACACCGTCAATGATGCGGGCAAAAGCGCCAAAGGGCATCAGATTCATAACGGTAACGGTAACCACATCACCTACATTATATTGATTGGTGAACAGAACAAAGGGATTCTCCTCGGGCTTCTTATGAGTTAAAGAGATCTTCTTCTTTTCTTCATCAATAGCCTTGATGGTCACTTCAATCTCATCGCCTACGTTTACAACATCGCTGGGATGCTTGATCTTATTCCAAGACATTTCAGTGATATGCAACAAGCCGTCTACACCGCCTAAGTCAACAAATGCACCGAAAGTGGTGAGGGACTTCACAACACCATTGTAGCGATTACCAACAGCAGCATTATCCCAAAATTCCTTACGAGCAGCCTTGCGCTTTTCAGCCTCCAGTGCGCGCATGGAACCAATTACCTTTTTACGTCCACGAATGGTGGAAATCTCGGTGATCTGCAATTCAACGGTTTCGTTCATCATGGTATCGAAATCGAAGTTGCGGGGTTTACCGGAAAGGGACTTGGGCACAAATACCCGAGAACCATCGATCATAACAGTAAGACCACCGCTGGTCACTTCAACAACCTTACCTTCCAAGGTTGCTTTTTCTTCGTAAGCCTTCTCCAGTTTTTCAAAACCTGCCATTGCATCAACTTTCTTTTTAGAAAGTGCAACAGTACCTTCTATATCATTGACTCTCAAAGCAATACACTCAATTTCATCGCCCACTGCAACAGCAGTCATTAGATCCAAGGAAGGATCGTTGGAAAAATTATCTCTGGTGATGAAGCCGGAATACTTTGTGCCAAGATCAACCTTGACTTCAGAAGGATTAATTCCGACGACAATTCCTTTCACTCGATCTCCATTGCTAATTACTTTTAAGGAATTCTCAAGCATTTGCTCAAAGGTTAATTCTTCCTCAACCAAGTTGACATTTTGTTCCGACATAATACGTTTTACCTCCTCGATGATACAGACAGGGGTGGAAGCCCCGGCTGTAATACCAATCCTCTCTTTATATAATAAATTTATTGGTACCTCGTTTGCCTGCTCGATCAACACCGTGCAGGGGCATGCCTCCTTTGCTATAGAAAAGAGTTTTGCCGTGTTGGAACTCTGCCTACCGCCAATCACGATCATGGCGTCGCATTTTGAAGCAAGGTCAGCGGTTTCTTGCTGCCTAATTTGAGTTGCCTTACATATTGTATCATAAAGTTTCAAATTTTCAAAGTTTTTTTTGAGAAAACTCCAACATTTTTCGAATTCGTTTAAATTAAAGGTCGTTTGCCAAACAACTACTATGTAATTTGACGAAACAGAACCCACCTTTTTCGCGATTTTTTCTAAATCTGTAGCATCTCTGAATACATACGTATGGTTCCCGCCGTAGCTCCGGATACCAATTACTTCAGGATGATCAGGATTTCCGCCGATCAAAACGACATTTTCTGATTCCTTTTCCACGATACGCTGAATTTTTTCAACAAAAGGACAAGTTGCATCCAGAAATTGAATGTTATTATCTTTTAAATATGCAAGATCCTCCCGAGGAATTCCATGGGCTCGAATCACCGCTGTGCTTCCCATTGGAATGTCACGCACGGAATTTGCTATTTTTACCCCTTTTTGCTCCATTTCCTTAATTATTTGAGGATTATGGATAATAGGACCAACTGTGTATAACGAATGGCAGCCCTCGCCAATTTTTTTATTTAAAAAATCAATCGCACGGGAAACACCAAAACAAAACCCTGCATGTTTAATTACTTCAACGCTCATTCTTTTGCCTTCAAACGATCTTTTACAGTTTTATACAACACTGCCAACGACTCCTCAAACTCGTAACCGGTAGTGTCTACAATAACACTATCCTCTGCGGGCTTTAAAGGTGCCACTTCACGGTTCATGTCCTGCTCATCACGTTTGATCACATCTTGCAAGATCTGTTCATAAACCACTTCCTGACCTCTTTGCAGCAATTCCGTATAACGACGTTGCGCCCGTTCTTCGGCACTGGCAGTTAAAAATATTTTTACATCCGCAAGGGGTAAAACAACGGTTCCAATATCACGACCGTCCATGATCACATCATTTTCGGCCGCCATTTTTTTCTGTGTTTCAAATAAAAACTGACGTACAGCAGGAATCGCACTGGTTAAAGACGCGTATTGGCTCACCTCGTGAATACGAATATCGCCCGAAACATCTTCTCCGTTCAAATATACATGCTGCTCTCCGTTAATAAAGCGCAAAGCGACTTCGATCTTAGGCAGTACTGCCGAAACTGCATCGGCGTCTTTGGGATCAATCCCATTTTTAAAAATATATAATCCAACAGTACGGTAAAGAGCGCCGGTATCCACATAGATAAAATTCAGTTTCTCTGCTAATTTTCTTGAAAGGGTGCTCTTTCCGGCACCGCTGGGTCCATCAATCGCAACATTTATTCCCATTTTTATCTCTCCTTTGCTGCCGCACAACCCGCCAAATAGCCGGTTGAATAAGCAATTTGTAAATTATATCCGCCGGTCAACGCATCCACATCCAGAACTTCGCCGGCAAAATAAAGATCTTTGCAGATCTTAGATTCCATAGTACGGGGATCCACTTGTTTTACATCCACCCCGCCCGATGTGATAATCGCCTCGGAAAAATCACCCTTCTTTGCAAGATCGATCCGAAGATGCTTTATTACATAAATCAACCGTTCCCGCTGTTCCTTGGTAATCTGATGAATTTTTGCATCAGGCGCAATGCCGCTTGAAGCTATTATAGAAGAGATCATCTTCTTAGGCAACAACTTGTCCAATGCGTTACGAAAATCCTTATTGATATATTGATCAAAATCCCGCAGGATGCGCCTATCAAGCGCCTCTGTATCCAGCGCAGGCTTTAAATCGATCTCCGCATAGCAGGGGAAATTGCTATCAGAAAGATGGGACGAGGCAGAAAGCACAATAGGGCCCGAAATACCTTCGTGGGTGAACAACATCTCACCAAAGTCTTTGTAAAGTTCTTTTCCTTTACAATCAAAAACGGTCAGCTGCACATTTTTTAGGGACAATCCCATTAGACCTCTGCATTTTGTGCCCTTTTCCAGTAGGGGAACAAGGGCGGCAGACGGTTTGATCAAGCGATGCCCAAGGTTTTGTGCAAAGCGGTAACCGTCACCGGTGGAGCCGGTAAGCGGATAGGAAACACCGCCCGTAGCAATAATCAACTTATCACAATTATAGGTATTTCTTTCGCCTTTTAAAACAAAGGGATCTGCCAGAATGCTTAAAATGCGATCATTCTCAACCCGTACACCCACATGATCCATTGCCTTTTTGAAAGCGTTTCTAACATCGGCGGCACGGTCGGATTCCGGGAAAACACGGTTCCCTCTCTCGATTTTTAGGGGAACTCCCCATTCTTCGAAAAAAGCATATGCATCATATGCACTAAAGGCGGAAAAGGCTGAATATAAAAACTTTGGATTTGTTACTACCTGGCTGATCAGTTCATCCTCCGGTGCAAAATTCGTTACGTTGCACCGTCCTTTTCCCGTTATCAACAGTTTTTTCCCTAATATATCGTTTTGCTCGATCAATGTTACAGATGCCCCGGCAGATGCGGCAGCATAAGCCGCCGTCATCCCCGCCGGACCACCACCCAAAACGGTCACTTTATACAATGCTACTCATCCTTTATACATATTGCTTATATTTTAATATTTTCAAGTAAAAAATGCAAGCAAAACTTGAAAATGTTAAAATTGCATGCTACAATTTCAGTAAATCAAAATTAAGGAGTAATACGGTGAAAATAAACTTTTTAGATCTCCCGCAAGAATTGTACTACCCCATAAATGAAATCGCACCATTGCTTTCTTTTTCAATAGATAGTGATGGAATATCTGTTCAAGTACGCCGAAATAATGTTGGTCCTAAAATCATTGTTGAGAATGGCTGTATTATGTTGGAATATCATAAAATCCCCGAATTTTTCCGTATGCTGACCATGCTCCCCGGCCACATCAACAATCCCGGCATTTACGAAGAATTTCCGGCACACGAGGATCTATGTTTAATGTCTGATTGCTCCAGGAACGCAGTATACAACATTCCTGCCGCAAAACGAATGATACAATATCTTGCCTTAATGGGCTTTACTTCCTTTATGTTATATACCGAAGATACATATGAAGTTCCAGAATATCCGTTCTTCGGCTATATGCGTGGGCGTTTTACGCAGGATGAATTAAAAGAGCTTGATGATTATGCCAACAGTTTTGGCATTGAGATGATCCCCTGCATACAAGTGCTTGCCCATTTAAACGGTTCAATCCATTGGCCGGTTTTTAACGAGATGCACGATGTTGCCGACATACTTTTAGTTGGCGAAGAAAATACCTATGAACTGATCGATGCCATGATCAAGAGTTGCCGTGCGTGTTTCCGCACCAAGCGAATCCATATCGGTATGGACGAAGCCCATTTACTAGGCTCCGGAAAATATCTCGATAAACACGGCTACCGCAATCGTTCCGAAATCATTTTAGAACACCTAAACAGGGTGGTTAAGATCTGTGAAAAATATTGTTTTGCGCCTATGATGTGGAGCGATATGTTCTTTCGCATTCAATTCCATACCTACTATATTGAAGAAGGAGAAATCTCTCCCGACGTGATCAAAATGGTGCCGAAAAATCTTTCACTGGTATATTGGGATTATTACAACAACAACGAAGAGTTATTCCGTCATATGATCCACTGTCACAAGCAATTCAAAAGACACTTTATCTTTGCAGGTGGCGCTTGGAAATGGGGTTGCATGTCCCCATGCAATTATTATTCGCTTTATAATAATGATCTCCAATTAAGAATAGCAAAAGAAGAACGGGTTCCAATGGTAATTGCTACTGCTTGGGGTGATAACGGCGCCGAAGCCTCTAATTTTTCAATTATGGCGGTTTTACAGCAATATGCAGAATATTGCTATGCCAAGGGTGAAGATCGTGAATGGCTAAAGGAACGCTTTGCCGAAACATTCCAAATGTCCTTTGACGACTTTATGATGTTGGATACCCCCAACCAACTTTCCCCCTTGGATCAAACAAAACATCCCGCCGCATATCCCAAAAAACTTCTTTATAACGATCCTCTGGGTGGCTGGTTAGACTACAGTGTTCTTCCTGAATTTGCGGAGGAATATGCAAAAAAAGAAAAGATATTAAAAAACGTAAAAGAAAACCAGTTTAGTTATCAATTTAAATCTGCCGCTGCCCTTTGCGGTGTATTAAAAAACAAAGCCACCCTTTCTTTTGATATTCGCAAAGCCTACAAAACAAAAGACCTAAACGCCATAAAATCGATTGTCGATAAACGGATCCCTACAATAATTAAGGATCTCGAAACTTATTTATTAACTATTCGCAATGAATGGAACCACGACAATAAATCCTTCGGTTTTGAAGTTATCGAATTGCGAATCGGCGGCTTAAAAGAACGTTTGCGTTCCACACAGACCACTTTAATTCAATACCTGAACGGTGCCATTGATAAGATTGAACGCTTAGAAGAAAAGCTCCTTGTTGTGGAATCACGCACCAGTGGAAACTGGTCTACTATTTCCAACACCAGTGTTACCGACTAAAACAGTGCCGGCGCCTATGCGCCCGCACTACTCTTTTTAAATAGTAAAAACATTCCAATAAAACCAAGCCCAAACAGTAGCGGGCAAAGTAATGTTATGGATGAAATCTCAACAGTTGCCAAAAGTTCTGCAACCGATCCCAATACAAAACCTAAAATCAACATATAAGTAGGAGCTTTATAACTCTCAATTAAAACGCCGACCACCTTTGTTGTAAGTATTGTTCCAACAATACCGCCTATTGCAATCGGCAGAAGATGCAAAAATTGAAATCTTGAAAGAGCCTCCATTAACTCTTTGTAGATTCCCAAAACATAAAGCATGTGAGAAACACTGATCCCCGGCAACACCAAGGCCACAGCAGCAATGAAACCGGCAACTATCTGCATGAAACTGCCAAAAAGCCACGACCCTTCTGTAATGGAAAAAACATTAGCCGGTAAGGAAGAAAGTGAAATAACAATAGCAATTCCGCAAAATAGGTACAGAATATGATACCACCTCAAGAATATGATTTTTGCTTCACGCCATAATGTGGGAATGCCACCCGCAACCGCTCCGGCAAAAAAGAAAGTAATTATTTCCGAATAGTTTTGTAATAACCAAACAACAATTCTCGAAAGTGCTATAACGCCAACCACTGCACCGACGAAAAAAACAAGAAGAAATCCAACACACTCTTTCTTCTTTGTGTTTCTTGAAAACAGCGCATTTAATGAAAAAATTAATTTTTCATATATCCCCAATATCAGCGCCATAGAACCGCCACTGACCCCCGGTATTGTAAGGGTACCGCCAATCCAAATTCCCTTTAAAAAAACCGATAAGAAATATCGCATCGTTTCCTCCCATAAAATTCTTTACTACATATATAGAAGAAAACGATTAAATTAGACGTATCGTTTTATAAAGAAACAACCAAGTGGATTAAGGGCGTTTTATCAAGAACAATGAAATGTTACAACTTTAATGTGTTCAGTTTTTCCGTAATGGCCTTTGCAAGCAGAATATGCCCCGCTTCATTTGGATGGCAACCATCAATAGTATGCTCCTGCCAAAAAAAGCCGAAGTCATCAAACAAATTCAAACACGGAATATCATTCTCCTCACAAGTTTTCTCTATAATATCAACATAATCCTTCAACGTATGCCCATTATAATTCATCTCGCTCGTATCGTGTCGATTAGACTCTTTCCAGTAACTTCCTCCACAAAAATTTCCAACTCCGTTATGGGGATACGGGGTTACAAACAAGGTTATCTTCCTGCTTCGTTTTTCTTTGATGCGATCCGAGAGTTTTTTTACCGCAGACTCAAAATATTGATCGCCAAAACCATAAATCGGGTGATCACTCCAAAAATAGTCGTTTGTGCCGCCAAAGATTACGGCAATGTCGGCATCATCTATCAAATAAGCTCGACTCAAAAAATCCTTTCCATCAGCTATATTCAGTCCAGCCTTGGCAACCAAAGTGCCGGTGATGCCAAAATTCAACTCAGTCATTCCAAGGGATTGACTAACAAGTGTAGAGTATCTATTTTCCATATTAACAAGCCCATATCCATAGGTAATGCTATCCCCTAAAAAAGCGATCTTCATTAGAAACTCTCCTTTGTCTAAACTTTTTATAACATACAATTTGAATAAGGAACTCGTTTAAGAGAACGAGTGGCGTGCTACTGACCAAGAAACGGATCAAAAGCCAAGAAATTCAAATCAACAAATTAAGCATAGGTGCATTATAACATAAAAGTGGTGAAGGGACAATACTTCTTCACTATTCACTATTACTTATTACTTTCCAAAAATCCAGTTCACAATTTTTTAGTGAAAAGTGAAGAGTGAAAAAGTAAAAATCCCGCCCACATTCGTGAACAGGATTTTTGGGTGTTTTGAACTTAGTGGCACGAATTAAAGTGCTATGAAAACCTGATTTTCTACAACTATTATTTAAGATTTAATAACTCATATACTTTTTGTGCTGTTTTGGAGAAAAAATAAAGATCGATTTGTTTCTCTCCATCGTTTAAGTTTAATCCTTTTGATACAAAAGAAATTTTAGAAGCGATAGTATCATCAATTTTATACTTTGCAACAGTTATAAAAAGATATTTAATGATATATTCAGTATCAGTTATAATCAATGTTCCACCATTTGTCGGCATCAGTGCATTACATTTATGATAACTTGTAACTTTAAATTTTTTCATATCATCACCGCCTTGGGTGTATTATAGCATAAAAGCGGCAAAGCCGCAATACCTCTTCACTATTCACTATTACCTTTTACTTTCCAAAAATCCCGAATGCGAAGTTTAGTGAAGAGTGAAAAGTGAAGAGTGAAAAAGTAAAATCCCGAACACTTTCGCATTCGGGATTTTTGTCATTCGTATCCGAAAAAGAACTGGGCAAAAACCGAGAAATATTTAGTCTTTAATTAAAAATTATCACTTCTATGTTGCTCGCTTAAGAAATGCGGTTTGGAATCATCTTCAGGATACAGAAAATCACTAAATTCTTGAGGACCTATTTCCATCAACTTATTCAATTCCTGTTTGTTCAAGAGAACTACTTGAAGGCAAGCAACTGTTTTAAGTAAACCTGTTTTACAACGTAAAGCGGCAGTCGTTTCAAGAATTTGCGGGAACTCAATGAAAGCTGCTATCATTTCGTCATTTGGATCATCATTTTCCCATTCAAAACTATGTGCATATGTAATATGCGTTTTGTTAAAATACGCAAAAGTCGCAACCACGAGCAATTTGTTATGATACCAATTCAGAATTTCCTTATCAGTCAAATCAACATCGGGTGCAACAAACATCATATATTCATTATATAACCCAACAGTATTCTGTATTGCCGGCATTTTATAATCGCTCGCACCCATCGTTACTAATTTCCAAAAATTATATTTATCATTTGGTTTGTATAACAATACATCAATATGCAATCCATTGTCCGCTATCGGATGCAAAACGATACAATCGTCTTGTGCAAAATAAGTATCACAATGTTTAATTAACTTTTCCATTTCTTTTGTTTTCATAATTTCACTCCCCTTGAGTGTATTATATGCTTGTGTTAAATAGGGAATAAAAAACGAAACGCATTTTCTATAATACTATTATAAAAACATTAAAGTTCCTAAAAATGCACCACCTACTCCAACGCATTTTTTCAAAGGAAGCTTCTGTCTGTAAATAACAAAATCCGCAAAAGCAGAAAGAACTATTGTGCCACCGGTAATTAAAGGGTAAAGTATGGTAGCAGGCAAATCGACCGCCCCCATAAGTTGAAGCATATATGAAAATCCGACCGTCACAGAGGCTATTAATATAATTAAAATTACCGATTTTACCGAAACATTCGGTTTACTTTCCTTTTCTGCTTTGAAAAAAGGAAATACTAAAAGTGTGATAATTATTTTAGAAATTGCAACAAGAAAAACAAAATCGGAAGATAGAACTATTTCACTTGCAGCACTTATTTGATGCGCTTTAGAAATCACACTTACAGCGCCGTTGAGTAAAAATACAATGCCGCATAAAGCAAGTTGCTTTACGTCATTATTTCCTTTATTGAAATTAGAAAAAACAATTGCCGCCAAAACCAATATGACTCCAATTATTCTTGCAACATTTAATTCTTCCTTTAAAAACAGCACACCATATATGTACGGAACCACCATTCCGCCCGACATAAGAAACAGTGTATAAAGTGATATATTTCCGTTTTTCATTATGCGGAAACCTATAAAAACATAGACAGTAAGCAATATGGAAAAAATCATAGCAAGTGCTACTGAAAGCAACGTTACCCTTATAGTAAATCCGTTAATCACAAAAAACATTACGGCAGAAAACACACCCGACAGAAGGGTATAAACAAGACTTGCCCTAACAGATGTACCTGCTTTACTCTGATACTGTTTTTGAAATACCAGTGTTACGGTAAGTAAAATATCGGCAATTACTATTAAAACATATGAATTCATAT
>JAZSRD010000002.1:0-3495 GCA_045538295.1 Eubacteriales bacterium | reverse complement strand
GGTCAACGGGGTCAAGAGCACCTACCTCTACTCCGGCGATAAGCTGGTATACGAGCGCCGGGGAGATAGCGATCTCTACTATTTTTACGATAAGTCGGAGGCCAAGCGGTCTTAGGAAGACAATGACTAGACCCAACTCCTTGGCCCACAGAACGACATGGCTACGATCCGACTTGGTCAACGGGGTCAAGAGCACCTACCTCTACTCCGGCGATAAGCTGGTATACGAGCGCCGGGGAGATAGCGATCTCTACTATTTTTACGATAGTTACGGTCACCTCTCTGCTATCCGTCACTATAGCGCCGCCGGTAAGGAGCTTAAGTATTATGTGGTCACCAATACCCAAGGCGACGTGCTGGCGATCTATAATAGCTCCGGCGTACTGCGGGTATCCTACGAATACGATACCTGGGGCAACGTCATTCGCATGACCGATTCCAGCAGTATCAACCTGGGCACCGTTAACCCCATCCGCTACCGGGGCTACTTCTTCGATGAAGAAAGCGGACTGTATTATCTGCAGAGCCGGTATTATGATCCGGATACGGGGCGGTTTTTGAATGCGGATTCCTTGCTCAATCAAGAAGATGTTATTGGAAACAATGTATTTACATACTGCCTCAACAATCCGGTAAATATGGCAGACAGCACAGGCAATCTACCGTTCTTTGTTTTAACTGCCGCTATTGGTGCCGTTGCAGGTGCAATTGCGGGTGGCATTATTGCCGCAAAAAATGGTGGTAATGTTTGGGCTGGAATCGGTATTGGTGCTGCGGCAGGTGCACTAATAGGCACAGGTGCTGGCATGGCGGCAGGTGCTGCATTGGCTGGTAGTATAGTAGCCACAACAACTCAAGTTGCAGCTGGAGCAAGCGCATTAGCAGCAACTGTTGTAACGGGTGGTATAGGTGCAGGAGTAACCTATATAGCAAATAACTTGCAACAAGCAGGAAATGAGATTTCAAATGCTATCGCAACAACAACACAAAAAATTGTATCAAAAACACCTGCGAATCCGGGAAAACCATTTGAAGCTGGAAAAACAGGTATTCAACAAGGTGTAAATCCAAACACATTGATTCCTCAAAAAGATTTATCAACGTTGAATCCACAGAGGATGGCTAATGCTGTAAGGTTTGGTGGAGATCAGGCAGTTAGAGTAGGACGAACTGGAATCATACAAGATGGACATCATCGAGTTGCAGATGCCATAATGAATGGTCGAGCCATTGATATCTTTGTGGAGCCTTACAAATGATTTGGAGGAAATATGATAAACAAGAATGATTTATATGATATAGCATTTGCTTTGATTAGAATACGCAATAATATTACCGAAAAATCAAACCCTCAAATTTTATCTCAAATGATAAAAGTCCTTGAAGAAGAAAACAACACAGAGGACAACCAAATACGAAAAGCCATTTCTACTATTGACGGACTTGATCGTGAATATTGGTTTTTTGCATATCATAATAATGTTTATGTCAATCATCAGATGTTGAATAAAGCCGATATTTATGCTCTACTTGTAAAATTGTTTCAAAGTTTAATTTGTGAGTTAAACAAAAAGGAGTTTGACAAGGCGTTCGATTTGGCTGATAGTTTCCACTGCTTGCCGGAAATTATTGCAGATAACAATTTCACAATTCCAAAATCGTTTTGGAAAACATTTGTTAAAGATTATCGTAGCAAGTGGGATAATGATTTTTTGCGTGATGAGCAGAGAATGCTTAAAAGGTTTCCGAAGACAGGGGAAAGACAGGGGACGGTTCTGTGATTGTCGGGGGTTAGTTATTATGTTGTTCAAAAAAGTTAATCAATCAGGGAACCGTCCCCTGATTGTTGACGATCCTCGAGATCAATGGGCAATTCAATATGGATGCACATTGTGGGATAAGGGGGCGTTATCGTGAGTAGAAAAAACTTTTTAAAGGCTCTGTTGGTTGCGTTTGTTCAAGGATTATGTCTAGGTTTTATAAATACATACATTGTTTCTAATTTTTCAATAAACAAATCATTTGAGCATTACATGTTAATAAGCATCTGTCTTTCAATTTGCGTATCGTGTTGTTTATATCTCCTTTTTCACAACGAAAACAAGAAGAAAGTTATAATTAGTGCATATCTGATTAGTGCATTAATCTATGTTGTGTTTCTTTTAATTGCTCTGGTTGTAAATATTAGTGCGCCAACAGCCATCTTCCCATTAAGAGAAACAAACGCAGCCGATGGCATTATCATTTTGTTCGTTGATGGTGCTTATATTATACTGTCGTGTTTATTAAAGGCGGTTGCATTTTTTGCACTTTTAATCAAAAACAGGAGAAAGACAGGGGACAGTTCTGGGAAGACATCAATCAGGGGACGGTTCTGATCAGGCAATCAGGGGACGGTTCTGTGTCTTGACAGAAAAGCCCAAAGAAGACAGAGGACAGTTCTGCATTTTGAAGATGGCAACCACAAAAAAACACCGTAGATCTCACAAAGAGATCTACGGTGTTTTGTTATAGATAAATTATTTATCCAAACGGGCTTCAAAATCGGCCAGTTCTTTCTTCAGCTCTGCGGGCAGAGTGTCGTATTTATCGAACTTGGAGTAGAATTCCTTGATGCCCACGATGTCTTCTTTCCACAGATCCTTATCCACGGAGAGCAGACCCTTAACGGTATCCAGATCGATGTCCTTGAGACCTTCGATGTTGATGTCTTCAGCCTTGGGCAGGTAGCCGATAGCGGTTTCCACAGCATCGGCCTTGCCGGCGCAACGATCCAGGATCCACATCAGCACACGGAGGTTATCGCCAAAGCCGGGCCAGATGAAGTTGCCATCATCGTCGGTACGGAACCAGTTTACGTTGAAGATCTTGGGAGCATGGGGAATCTTTTTGCCCATCTCGATCCAGTGTGCGAAATAGTCGCCCATGTTGTAGCCGCAGAAGGGCAGCATAGCCATGGGATCACGGCGAACCACACCCACAGCGCCGGCAGCGGCGGCGGTGGTTTCGGAAGCCATGATGGAGCCTACGAACACGCCGTGGTTCCAATCAAAGGACTGGTATACCAGCGGAGCGGTCTTGGCGCGGCGGCCGCCGGATACGATGGCATCGATGGGCACACCGTTGGGGTTATTGAACTCCTTGGAGATGCAGGGGCAGTTCTCGGCGGGAGCGGTGAAGCGGCTGTTGGGATGAGCAGCGCAGGTGCTCTTGTCGGCCTTGTTGAACTTTGCGGGATCCCAGGGCTCGCCCTTCCAGTCGATGGCGTTCTCGGGCAGATCCTTGTTGAGGCCTTCCCACCAAACATTGTTGTCGGCAGTATGGCAAACATTGGTGAAGATGGTGTTCTTCATGGTGGAAGCCAGCGCGTTGGGGTTGGACTTCACATTGGTGCCGGGTGCAACGCCGAAGAAGCCGTTTTCGGGGTTAGCTGCTCAAAGTCTGCCATCGTTGCCTACTCTTATCCAAGCGATATCATCGGCAACGCACCATACC
>JAZSRD010000042.1:0-14810 GCA_045538295.1 Eubacteriales bacterium | reverse complement strand
CTGCCTTGCTGGATCGGCTGAATCGGGAAAAGAGTTTGCCCCGTACCATTCTTTACAGCCTTAATGCGGCAGATAATGCATTCCTTGGCACTTTGATCGGCAGTTTCCAAGGTTCGGAGATCCCCGGAAAACTGCAACACGGCAGCGCCTGGTGGTTCAACGATAACAAGCAAGGAATGCGGGACCAGATGATCAGCCTTGCCAATTTGAGCCTGCTGGGGAATTTTGTGGGCATGCTCACCGATTCCCGCAGTTTTCTAAGCTACACCCGTCACGAATATTTCCGCCGCATTCTGTGCGGATTGATTGGTGAATGGGTGGAAAGCGGCGAATATCCCAACGACGAAAAAGCACTGGGTACTCTGATCTGCGATATTTGCTACAATAATGCACAGCGTTATTTCGGACTATAATTCACGGAGGAATTTAATATGAACATGAAATTATCCTTTCGTTGGTATGGGAAGGAAGACCCCATTTCCCTGGAGTATATCTCTCAGATCCCCGGTATGCGCTCTATTGTATCGGCAGTTTACGATGTAAAGCCCGGCAAGGTTTGGCCGGAAGAGAGCATTCAAAAAATGAAAGAGGAATGCGAAGCCCACAACCTGGAATTCGATGTGGTGGAATCCATCCCCGTGCACGAAGACATTAAACTGGGTAGAGGAGATGTGGAGCAGTTACTGGAGGTTTACTGCGAAAACATCCGCCGCTGTGCCAAGCACGGCGTGAAGTGTGTTACCTACAACTTTATGCCCGTGTTTGACTGGACCCGGACCCAGCTGGATAGAAAAGCACCCGACGGTTCCACCAGCCTGGTAATGTATTGGGAGCAGATGAAAGGGCTGGATCCCCTGAAAGACGACATTCACCTGCCCGGTTGGGATTCCAGCTACACCCAAGAAGAAGTGCGAGAGCTGATCACCGCATACGGCGAATTGGGCGAAGAAGGTCTTTGGGGCAACCTGGAGCGCTTCCTTAAAAAGGTGATCCCCGTAGCAGAGGAATGCGGCGTTAGAATGGCGATCCATCCCGATGATCCCCCCTACCCCATCTTTGGGCTTCCCCGCATTATTACCAACGAAGAAAACCTGGATCGTTTCCTTGCCTTGGTAAACAGCCCTGCCAACAGCCTTTGCCTGTGCACCGGCAGTTTGGGCTGTGCCGCCTCCAACGATGTGGTGGCGATGGTACGGAAATATGCCGCCATGGATCGAATCGCATTTATGCATATCCGTAATGTAAAGATCATGGAGGACGGTTCCTTTGAGGAGCGGGCACATCTTTCCTCCTGCGGTTCATTGGATGTATACGAGATCGTAAAAGCCTTGGCAGAAAACGGCTACGATGGTTATGTGCGCCCCGACCACGGCAGAATGATCTGGGGCGAGAGTGGTAAGCCCGGCTACGGTCTATTTGACCGGGCTTTGGGCGCTGCCTATATCAACGGTTTATTTGAAGCTTGCGAAAGGAGATAAAGCATGAAAAATAATGTAATCAACACAGACCTTTCGGGCAAGGTAGCGGTTGTTACAGGCGCCGGCGGCGTATTGTGCAGTTATTTTGCCAAGGTACTGGCAAGAGCCGGCGCAAAGGTGGCCCTGCTGGATTTAAACGCTGAAGCCGCTAAAGGATATGCCGACGAGATCGTAGCCGAGGGCGGCGTAGCCAGAGCTTACACCTGCAACGTGCTGAACAAAGAGATCTGCACCGATGTGGCAAAGCAGGTGCTTGCCGATTTGGGACCCTGCGATATTTTGGTAAACGGCGCAGGGGGCAACAATCCCCGGGCAACCACCGATAAGGAATACTATGAACCCGGCGATATTGATGCAGATACCAAAAGCTTTTTTGATTTGGATGCCGATGGGGTTGGTTTTGTATTTAACCTGAACTTCCTGGGCACCCTCATCCCCACCCAGGCGTTTGCCGCCCATATGCTGGGGCGGAAGGGATGCTCCATTCTGAACATCTCCTCCATGAACGCCTACACCCCCTTGACCAAGATCCCTGCCTATTCCGGCGCAAAGGCTGCCATTTCCAACTTTACCCAATGGCTGGCAGTTCATTTTTCCAGAGAGGGAATTCGGGTGAACGCCATTGCCCCCGGATTTTTCTCTACCAAACAAAATGCCAAGCTCCTTTGGAACGACGACGGCACCCCCACTGCACGCACCGGCAAGATCCTTGCCGCAACCCCCATGGGACGTTTTGGTGAAACAGAAGAATTAGAAGGCGGCTTGCTGTTCCTTGTAAACGAACAGGCAGCCGGATTTATCACGGGCGTTGTACTGCCCGTAGACGGCGGATTTTCCGCTTATTCAGGAGTTTGATCATTATGGAAAAATATATTCCCGTAGTTGTAATTAAAGAGTTGAGCGAAACCGATAAAATTCTTACCGCTCTAAAAAACAACGGCATTAACTGTGCCGAAATCACCTTCCGTACCGCCTGTGCAGCAGAGGCGATTGCATACGCAGTAAAGCATTACCCCGATATGTCCATTGGCGCCGGCACAGTAATCAACGCCGAGCAATGTGAAGCTGCTTTGGCGGCAGGGGCAACCTTTATTGTTTCTCCCGGTCTTTCTGTATCTGTAGCAAAGAGCTGCAATGAGCGGAACATCCCCTACTATCCCGGTTGCGTAACTCCCACCGAGATCATGCAGGCGCTGGAATTGGGCATTACCACTGTGAAATTCTTCCCCGCCAATGTGTATGGTGGGCTGAAGGCACTGAAAGCCTTATCCGCCCCCTTCCCCCAAGTGAAGTTTATTCCCACCGGCGGTGTGGACCGCAATAATATCGATGAGTTTCTTGCCTTTGATAAGATCGCAGCCATCGGCGGCAGTTTCTTTGTAAAAGAGGCGCTGGATAAAATGGAGGGTTAACACCATGAAAAAAGTAGTTACTTTCGGCGAGTTGATGCTTCGCTTAGCTCCCAACGGCTATTACCGCTTCTTCCAAAACGATCAGATGCAGGCCACCTTTGGCGGCGGAGAAGCCAACGTAGCAGTGTCCCTTGCCAATTACGGGCTGGATAGTGCCTATGTAACCAAACTCCCTGCCCACGCCATTGGCGAAGCCGCTGTAAACTCCCTGCGTTATTTTGGGGTGGATACCTCCAAGATCGTGCGAGGCGGCGATCGGGTGGGCATTTACTATTTGGAAAAGGGCGCTTCCCAGCGTGGCTCTGTGTGTATCTACGACCGTGCTCACTCCTCTATCAGCGAAGCAACCACTGCCGATTTTGATTGGGATGCCATCTTTGAGGGCGCCGATTGGTTCCACTTTACCGGCATCACCCCTGCCCTGGGCGCCAATGTGGCAGAGATCTGCCTGGAGGCTTGCAAGGCTGCCAAGGCAAAGGGCGTTAAGATCTCTTGCGACCTGAACTATCGGAGCAAACTCTGGACACGGGATCAGGCACGGAAAACCATGACCGAACTTTGCAAATATGTGGACGTTTGCATTTCCAACGAAGAAGATGCCAAGGACGTGTTCGGTATTGAAGCCGAGGGCACCGATATTTACGGCGGCAAACTGAACCACGAGGGTTATAAATCTGTTGCCAAACAGTTGGCAGAAACCTTTGGCTTTGAAAAGGTGGCTATCACCTTGCGTTCCTCCATCTCCGCCAGCGATAACGACTGGGCAGGAATGCTCTACGACGGAGAAAACTACTGCTTCTCCAAATCCTACCGTTTGCACATTGTGGACCGGGTAGGCGGCGGTGATTCCTTTGGTGGTGGCCTGATCTACGCCCTGCTGAACGAAAAATCCACCCAGGCTGCCATTGAATTTGCAGTTGCCGCTTCGGCGCTGAAGCATTCGGTAGAGGGTGACTATAACCGGGTAACCGTTTCGGAAGTGGAAAAACTTGCCGGCGGCGATGGCTCCGGCAGAGTTCAAAGATAATAAAAAAGACAAGGTATATGCCAAGTGTTCCGAAAAACACTTGGAAGCGATGTGAAAAGGGTCGGCAAAGAAATTTGCCGACCCTTTCTTCGATATATTTTGCAGTAGTAAACTTTGGAATGTTGCCCCGCAACGAGAAATAGGCAAACTATGTATTGATTTTTCCACAGATTAGTGATAAAATTTTCGTGTGTAATACAAAAGTCTTTTCAGCAGCTAAACAACAAGGAGGCGTTCCAATGATTGATCGCAAACCACGAATACTTGCATTAGAGTTCCATCAGGAAACCAATACTTTTAACCCCATCACCGCATCCTTTGAGGTATTCAACCCCCAAAAGGTCTTTGAAGGTCAAGCCCATTACGAAAGCCGTGTAAAATCCGGCGGGTGCGTTACCGGCGGCGTGGCCGCCATTGAAGAAGCGGGCGGCGAAGTGATCCCCACCGTGTTTATGATGGCTCCCTCCGGCGGGCGGGTGGACGATGCTGTATTAACTTATGTAAAAGATACAATTAAAAAACACATTGAATCTGCAGGAGAGTTCGATGCTGTTTACGCCTACCTCCATGGTGCAACCTGTTCCGTAAGCAGCGAAGACGCCTGTGGCGATCTGGTGGAATACATCAGATCACTGGTTGGTAATAAGCTGATTGCCGCCTCCTTTGACCTGCATGCCAATATCACCGAAAAAATGCTTAAAAATGCCGATATTATTTGCGGTTATAACACCTATCCCCATGTGGACCATTATAAAACCGGCTATCGTGCCGCTTCCCTTTGCATGAAGCAGCTGGCGGGCAAGGATTATAAAATGGCAGCAGCGGGCATTGCAATGCTGATTCCCCCTGCAGGCTTTACCCATCTGGATGGGCCTTTTAAAAACCTGATCGACAGAGGAAACGAAATGGTTGCCGCAGGCGAGATTGCCGATTTTACCATTTTTGCCGCCCAACCCTGGCTGGATATTACCGATATTAAGAGCCGGGTTGTTACCATTGGCGAGGATGCAGAGGTTGCAAAGCGCTGTGCCGATGAATTGGCAGCAGGCTTGCTGGCAATGCGAGACGATGCGCAGCCGGAGCTTTGGGATGTGGATAAAATTATCGACATTGCAGAGAAAAACAAAAGCGGTAAACCGGTGATCCTGGCAGATTCTGCCGATTCTCCCAACGGCGGCTGTGTGGGCGACAGCCCGGTGGTTGCCATGCGTTTGCAGGAGCGGGGCAGCAATTTGCGTGCCTGCATGTTTATTGTGGATCCCGTTGCCATGAAGCAAGCCTTTGAGATGGGTGTGGGCGCAAAAGGGGAATTTTCTGTGGGCGCCGGCTTTACCAAAGGAATGCCCGGTCCCTTTAAAGGAATTGGCTATGTGCGCTCTTTGCACGCAGGAACCTTCCGCACCAGCAAATATGCTTCCGCTTATTTAGGCCGCTCCGCTGTGGTGTCCTTTGGCAATATTGATATTTTGATTTGTGATCACGGAGCATCCACCGGAAGCCCCATGATCTACCGTGAATTCGGCATGGATCCCGCCCACTATGATCTGGTAGTGGTAAAAGCAAACACCTCCTTCCGTGCCCCCTACTCTGTAATCAGCGATCTGATCTACATTGCCGATACTCCCGGTGCAGGGGCATCCAACCTAAAACTCTTCCAGTGGGAAAACCTTCCCAAAGGGCTTTATCCCTTTGATCTTCCGGAAGGTTATGAGCCCGAAAAGGCACGCATCTGGTAAAAAAATCCACATTCACCATTTGGTGAATGTGGATTTTTTATTTAGATATTGTGCAATTACATGCAAATAGCACCGCCGCTTGCAAAGATGGTCTGGCCGGAAACCCAGCTGGAATCATCGGTACAAAGGAAGGTGGTAAGAGAAGCAATCTCCTCGGGATCGCCCAATCTTTGGAGCGGAACGCTTCGGATAATGCCGGCAATTTTCTCTTCGCCCACTGCACGCATCATTTCGGTATCGATATAAGCGGGAGCGATGCAGTTCATGCGAATGTTCTTGCGACCCAATTCTTTAGCCATGGTACGGGTAAAGCCTTGGATAGCCGCTTTGGTAGCGGAATAGTTTGCCTGACCGGGGTTGCCCAGCAAAGAGGTGGAAGACATATTAACAATTGCGCCGCTCTCCTGCTCACGCATAACGGGAACAACAAATTTGCAAAGATTATAAAGACCGTTGAGGTTGATGTTGATAACAGAATGCCAATCATCATCGCTCATTTTATGGAAGATTCTATCGCGAGTGATCCCTGCGTTATTGATCAGAACATCAATTCTGCCCCATTTGGCCATTACTTGATCTACAGCCTCTTTTACCATATCGGAATCAGCCACATTGCACTTGATAGCCAAAATCTTCTCGCCGGAAGGATCCAGCTCCTTGGCGGTAGCTTCTGCCAGATCAAGATCCCACTCAAAAATAGCAACGCCCATTGCATTCTCTTCTAAAAAGCGCTTTACAATAGCCTTACCAATGCCCTTTCCGGCACCGGTTACAATACAATATTTTCCTTCTAAGTTTTTCATAGTTTTATCTCCTTATAAATTACTTGCGCAGATTTTCAATTAAAACGGTAACACCCTGACCACCGCCGCAGCAGGAGGAGAACAAACCATATCTGCCACCACGACGTTCCAATTCCTTCATGCAGAAAAGAGCGATACGAGCGCCGGAAGCAGCGTTGGGATGACCAAAGGCAATGGCACCACCATTGGGATTCCATTTTTCCATATCGATCTTTTTGCCGCTCTTGATCTCCATTTCCTTAATAACAGCCAGGTTCTGAGCAGCAAAGGCTTCGTTACATTCAAAAACATCGATATCGTCAATTGTCAAACCGGCACGCTCAATGGCAAGCAGGTTGGAATAAGCGGGACCAATGCCCATTAAGCGGGGCTCCACGCCCACATCTGCACCGGTAACCCAGCGAGCAAAGGGCTCATAACCCAGTTCTTTTGCCTTTTCAGCAGTCATCATCATCACAAAAGCAGCACCATCGTTCAAGCCGGAAGCGTTGCCGGCGGTAGTAACAGAATTTTCGGTGCCACGAACTGCACGCAGTTTGGAAAGACCTTCTACTGTGGTAGTGGGACGCAGATGCTCGTCTTTATCAAAGATCACTTCGGGCGTTTTACGTGTTGCAGGAATGGTAATGGGCACCAGTTCATCATCAAAATAGCCCTTTTCCACTGCAGCAGCGGCACGCACCTGGCTACGGCAGGCAAATTCATCGCACTGTTCACGGGTAATACCCCATTTTTCAGCCATTACATCGGCAATCTCGATCATGGAGATTCTTTGGGCAGGATCATCGTGGATAATAGGAATGATCTGGCGAGGGCCCATGCCCTTATAAGGTTCCACAGTAGTGGCAAATTTTACCACTGTGTTGCTATGAGATTCCATACCACCGGCAATAACCACATCTGCAGCGCCGGCCAGGATCTTCCAAGCGGCGTGGTTAATGGAATCAATTGCAGAACCGCACTGCATTTCCACAAAAGATGCAGAGGTTTCAAAGGGCAGACCTGCAGCCATGGTGATATAACGTGCAGGGCTCCAGGATTTAGAGCAGGATGCAGCAGAACCACAGATCACAGAATCCACCTTGCCGCCCTTTTCCAAGATAGAAGTCTTTGCTACCAGTGCCTTCACAGTCATTGCTGCAAGATCTGCAGAATGGAAGGTTTTGATGGTACCACCCATTTTACCAAAGGGAGTACGCATGCCGTCTACAAATACTACTTCACGCATTGTTTTATTCTCCTTTTATGTATAAATTTACAATACTAACTTAGTTCTTGGCGCCAATTGCTGCGCCCGCTTCCAACATAGCGTTAATCTGATCATCGGAATAGCCCAAAGAGGAAAGTACCTCGGCAGTGTTTGCCCCAATACCTTCGGCCGGTTTGGTGGGTGCCGGATTGGCAGAGCCCATTTCAATGGGGCTGCTTGGCATAATATCCACATGACCATTACGGAATGTTACATGTTCCAAATATCCGTTTTCCCATGCCTGGGAATCGGAGGAAACATCCTTAAAATGATTTACACGCACCACCGGAAGATCCATGGATCTGGAAAGTGCCAGCCATTCATCTGATGTTTTGGTTAAGAAAGTATCCCGGAAAATCTCATACAGCGCCTGGCGATTTTTCCAACGGGTGGGACCATCGATAAAGCGAGGCTCACGCAAAAGATCCATACGATCAATTAGCTGATAATGGGATTCATAGGGCTTGGTACCAATATTCAGATAGATCCATTCCCCATCTGCACATTCATAGGTGCCGCCCGGCACGCCCCAATCTACACGGGTATTGGGATAGGTATTTCCAAAGGGGGGCTGGGCAATCATGATCATGGTACCCATGCAGAAAATGCCATTACGATACAAGGTGGAAGAAACAAAATCACCGGTATCTGTATTCGTGCGCCGATATAGGGCAGCGCAGATTTCTGCCACCAGCAAATAGGCGGTTGCAGTATCGCCAACACTGGAAGGCTGCGCTACCGGATAATATTCATCGGTTTTTACAGCCATATCCCGGAAAAAGCCGCTGCGGGACCAAAACGCAGTGGTATCGAATGCAGGCATATCTTTATCGGGGCCTTTTTCACCAAAGCCCAGTACCATTGCATAAATGAGCTTAGGAAATTTCTCTTTCAGATCTTCGTAAGACACTCCAAGGCGCTTTAGTGCCGCAGGGCGGGTATTGGTAACAAAAACGTCCGCCTCTGCAATCAACTTCATAAACGCTTCCTTCCCTTCGGGGGTTTTCAGATTTAAGGAAACAAGTTTCTTCCCAGTATTATAAATATCGAATACCGGATTTTCATCCTCTTCAAATCGGCTGGGTACGTAACTAATGCCGGAGCGCCGCCAATAATCTCCAATGGGAGCCTCCACCTTAATTACTTCTCCACCCAGGTCTGCCAGCAGGCGGGCGGTAACGGGGCCGGCCACATAGGTGGACATTTCCACCACTTTAATTCCTGATAAGGGTCCGCTCATAAATAATCTCCTTGTAAATTATTCATAATCATAAAAACCATGGCCGGTCTTGCGCCCGAGGCGGTTTTCAGAAACCAGCTTTTCATAGATATCATACATATCCGGCTTCTCACCGGTCTTTTCATAGCTTTCCTTCATAATGGTATAGGAAAGATCAATGCCGGTCAAATCGTTCATGCGGAAAACGCCCATTTTATGATTGAAGCCTTTTTCCAGCGCAATATCTACCTCTTGGGGGGTGCAATAACCATTTTCAACAAGCCAGCGAGCCTTTTGCTGCAACCCTGAAATCAGGAAATTGCCTGCAAAGCCGGGCAGTTCTTTCTTCTGCCAGATGGGGCTCTTGCCAATGGCCTTGCAGAAATTGAAGGCGGCCTCGGCAGTTTCCTCAGAGGTATGAGGGCCTTGCACCACTTCGACGAACTCCATTACCAAGGCAGGATTGAAGAAATGCATATTGCAAAGACGAGAAGGATTTTTAACGCAATCTTTAAAGATCGAGGAAACCATAAAACTGGAGTTGGTGCAGAGAATGGTATCCTCGCGCACCAGATCGCTCAGCTGGCGGAAGAGATCTTTTTTAATCCCCTCAACCTCAATGATGCACTCAATTACGCAATCAACATCAACTACAGCCTTCTGCAAAGAGGGCTCCAGATGGAAGCGCTCGCGGGTGGCAGCAACCTGTTCTTCGGTCATGCGTCCTTTGGTGATGCGGCCTGCAAGATAAGTATCTTCCCAGGCCTGCACTGCCTCCAAAACCTCGGGCTTAAGATCATAAACGGTGGCATCAAATCCATGAATCGATGCACAGAGGGCGATCTGGCGACCCATCAGGCCACCGCCAATAACAGCAATCTTTTTGATTTCCATAGCAAAAATCTCCTTTGTGGTTTGCTTTTATTTATTGTAACATTAATAAAAAAAATCAAATATGCCATTTCATAAATAAATTTGTATAAAAGATAGAAAATAAAAAAACCGATCCATGAAAACGGAACGGTTTTTGGGGGTTATTCTTCTAAAACATAGGCAAGGGCAAGGCGGATCTGCTGATCCCACCAGCGCCAGCTATGATCCCCCTCGGAATGGTGATAGTGGTGGCTTATGCCGAAGGTTGCAAGGAGAAAATGAAATTGCTCGCTGATGGGAAGCAGAGAATCCTCTTCTCCGCACCAAAGATAGAGCTTTGGAAAGGGCAACCCTTCCTGATGATTTTTGCGCACAAGAGCGAAAAGATCATTCTCGCTCCCTTCAAGCTCCAACTCATCCTGAAGTTCAAAATCAAAGAGCGCTTTCCATTCTTTAGTATAAAGAGAGCGCCCGCGGCGGCAGATATCCAAGGATCCCGAAAGGGAGATGCAGGCACCATATTGCAAGGGGCAGCGGAGCGCCGCCTTCAGGGCCCCATAGCCGCCCATAGAAAGTCCGGCAACGATATTATCTTCCGGCTTCTCGCTCATTCCTTTAAAATGAGAGCGGCATATGCGGGGCAGTTCTTTGGTGATATAAGAGAAATAATTCATCTCATAGGCTGTATCGGCATACCAGCTTCGCTGCACATTCGGCATCACCACCGCGATTTTATATTTATGGGCATATCGCTCAATGGAGGAGTTGCGCATCCAAGAGGTATGATCCCCTTTTAATCCATGAAAAAGCCAAAGGGTTTTATAGTTTTGCCCTTCTTCCGCCTCATCGGGCAGGATCACGCTGACCTGGGTATTCATCTTCAGCTCTTTAGAATAAAGATTCAGTTCAAAAAACATCGGTTACTCCTTTTTGAAAATATGTTATTCCCACATCCCGAGGTTTTCCTTCGGTTTGCCGATGGGGGCAGGGGCTTTGCCTGCAAAAATTTCATGGGCATTTTGATAAAAATCATCAAAGGTGAGATTGCGATCCCGAATGATAGTTTTGGGGCAGAGAAGTCCCACCTCATAAAGCCAGGGGCCTTGATAGCCGCTTTCCCTGAGCCCTTTAAGGATCAGTTGCCAATCGATCTTTCCCTCGCCGCAGATCCAATGGCGCTCATTGATAAAATCATAATCGGAGATATGAACGGTGGCGATTTTTCCCTTGGTTTTTTCAAAGAAATGCTGATGGTAATCATAGAGCAGATGATTGGTATCAAAGCAGATGCGCAGGCGGGAATCTGCCTCCAAAAGGCGCAAGAATTCTTCGGTGGTGCTTCCAAGGCAGCTCCTCGGCAGATCCTCCACTGCGATAATGGCGCCTGCGCCTGCGGCGATCTCCGCAAGCTCAAAGAGAGATTTTTGGGCTTGCCCGATCTCTGCCTCCCTTCGCTCATCCTCGCTTTTAGGCTCCGAACTTGGGTGGGCAACAAATTTATCGATGCCGATCTCGGCACCCTTTTGGATCAGCATCCGCCAAAGCTCAATGGAGCGGCAGCGGAGTTCCTCATTGGTGGAGGCAATATCCAGAG
The DNA here is from genome assembly GCA_045538295.1 of Eubacteriales bacterium. Taxonomy (GTDB): domain Bacteria; phylum Bacillota; class Clostridia; order Oscillospirales; family QAKW01; genus QAKW01. The sequence continues at coordinate 3,419 of JAZSRD010000042.1, read as the reverse complement.
TATCGGGCCCCGAGAAGGGAAGATGAAAGGACCAAAGCTTGATCCCATAGCGCCGGGAGAACTCTTTAAGCTTTGGGTAATCCAGCTTTTGATAATTGGAATAGGCAGGGGCTACCTCAATATGGGTGATGCCGCTTTTGGCAAGGGCAGCAAAATTTTCTTCATTATGGCGGGCAACGCCCAAAGATAGACCAACGGGAAACATAATAGATCCCTCCTCTTTAAAAATCATACCATAAATAAAATAAAGATACAAGAAAAAAGCATCTCCGCTCATCTAAAGGCGGAGATGCTGCGCTTATTCTTTGCCGACGATAAAGACATAGTTGGTGGTGGCGCTCCCGCCAATATTGAGCATCATGGCATTTTTTGCGCCTTCGATTTGATAATCTCCCGCTTCTCCTGCCACTTGGCGATAGAGATCCAAAAACATTCTTGCACCGCTGGCGCCTACCGGATGGCCACAGCCGATCAGCCCTCCGCTGGGGTTGATGGGCTTATTGCCCGAAAAGGCGATGGTGCCATCTTCCACTGCCAAGTATTCCTTCCCCGGCTCGGTAATGCCGAAGGCAGAGACGGCGGCATATTCGCTGGAAGTAAAGCAATCGTGGGTTTCAAAAACATCGATATCTGCAACGGTAAGGCCGCTGCGCTGATAGGCATCAAGGCAGGCCTTGCGTGTCCAAGGAAGAATATATTCAGAATCCCTGGCTTCCTCCATCTTTTTCTCAAAAAGCACAGGAGCAACCCGATGGCCATAACCCTTCACAATCGGCTTTTCAAGACCACGCTCTTTAACGAATTTTTCTGATGCAAGGAAAACAACCGCTGCACCATCGGTAACTTGAGAGCAATCGGAAACCGCCAGCTTTCCGCCAACCAAGGCATTGGTCGGCGTATTTCTTGCTTTTGCCTGCTCATAGCTCATAAACCATTGGCGGGTTTGAGCTTTGGGGTTGCGCTTGGCATTTTCGTAGTTTTGGGCAGAGATCTTGGCAAGGGCATTCATAAACCGTTGCTCCTCAATAGGATATTTTTTCAAGATCTCATCAGCAAGGCGTCCAAAAAGCTTGGGGAAGGGGAAATCAATGCCCTTACTCTCCTTTTCATAAAAAGCGGCGCGGCCGAGGATATCTCCGCCCTTTTTGGAATCGACTGTTTTCATCAGTTCCCAGCCGCATACAATGGCAAGATCATATTCCCCTGCCTGAATTTTGGTAATGGCGGCATCAAGGGCCACCGAGCTTGAGGCGCAGGCCGCCTCATATCGTGCGGAGGGCACCCCGGCAAATGCAGGGTGCACTTCGGTCAAAAATGCGCCCAGATGCCCCTGATCGGCATAATGCTCCGCAATAAAATTGCCAACAAAGAAAGAGACCTTATTTTCGCAATTGAGTTTTTTGATCTCCTCATAGGTAATGGCAATATTTTTCATGCCATCGCTGATTGCTTCTTTTAGAAGGGCGATAAAGCTTTTTCCTTCTTTGGTCCAGTTTCTTGCAAAGTCGGTTTGTGCGCCGCCCAAAACATATACTTTTTCTTTCATCTTTTATCCCACCTTGAAATAAGGTCTATAGTCGTAATCGCTCTCGCAGAGGAGACTCATAAGATGCTCTATATCGATGGAGGCAAGAATCCTTGCGTCCAACTTTTCAAAGAAGAGCTGCCGCAGATCTGCAACAGAAGAGAGTGCCTCTGCCAGCGCCAGAGGCGGGCACCAATTAAAGCCCTCCGCCATTACGCTGTCTGCCGCCTTGATGGAAAAACCGATCTGCTCTGCGGTGATGGCAGAATAGGCAATATATTCCATCAGCAATTTCAAGCAGAATTCACTATCCTTGGATTTTTCATTTATTAAAGTTCTAAGAGCATCTTCATAATTTCCTTCCTTGAGCTGCTCTTTCATTTTGGTGGCAAAGGGGAGCTCATATTTTTTAATTTCCCGATAGCTCTTTTTGTTAATATCATAGACCATGCGGATCTTTTGATCCCCAAGCCGCTCGGTTTTATAAAGGCCGCCTGCGGTTTTTAAACCAAGTTTATTTTCTGCGATCAACCTTTTGGCAAAATCGGGGAGATTAAAGGTTTCATTAAAGAGATCCTTGGTATTTTCATAGAGATTATCCACAATCGCCTTATGGATATTCAAGCCTACAAAATCAGCAGTTAAAAGAGGCGGCATAGAGCGGCCGGTAAAGGAACCGAGCACAGAATCCACATAATCGATCCCACCCTCATCCTTATAGCTTTCCGCATACTGCATGGCATGGTTAATAAATTGAAATCCAATGCGGTTAGCAAGAAAGGCAGGCGCATTTTTCACAAGCACCACCTTGCGTAAGAGCCGCTCTCGCAGATAACGCTCAATTTCTGCTTGCAGCGCAGGATCGGCGCCTTTAGCGGAAATCAGCTCGCAAAGGGGCATATTATAGGGGGGATTAAAGAAATGAACCCCGAAAAAGCGCCCTTTTAAAGCATTGGGCATTAGATCCGCAAAAGCATCAATAGAGAGAGAAGAGGTGCCGGTGCAGATGATGGCATCGTTTTTAAGATAGGGGATTATTCTTTGATAAACTGCCATCTTGATTTGCATATCTTCGGCCACGCTTTCAAAGATGAGATCTGATTCCGGAATAATTTTTTCAAGCATAGAGTAATCTGCGGCGATAAGATTTTCCGCCACCTTATCGGCTTTAACTGATTTGGCTGCTTGGGCTCTTGCCGCTTTGATTTTTTCAATATCCCGCCCCACCATATAAACTAAAGCATCCCCAAAGGAGGCAAAGATGCCGCTGATGTTGGCACCCATAATGCCGTTTGCACCAATGACTGTAACTGTTTTGATCTCCATGGTATTTCCCCCATATAGCTACAATAATACACCCTCATTTTAACACAGATAGATTATATAAAGTATGATAATTCATATTTTAAATTGTTTAAAAGATAGAATTTAAAAGCCGATCTCAATTGACTGTTCCCGTTTTAATAAACAAAGAGAATAAAAACCATCGTAGTATACCTTCAAATTAAAACCCGGACTCCCATTGGGAATCCGGGTTCTATGGTATTTATCGAACTAATTATATCATATAAGTGCAGTTTTTTCCACCCAATATTGCTCTGACATATAGTTCAAGTCCTCCCTAAAAGCCGTTTTTGGCTTAGGATATCTATTGAGTTTCACTTGAAAAAATGGGATGAAAAAATCCAGTAACCGTTGTGGTTACTGGGTTTTTCAAACCGATATCTAAATCGGTTCGCAATATTGGCAAGTTGCACCGATTTAGATGTCGACACAAAACAATTCGATAAATTGTAGTTTATAATACCGTGTAACTCGCATCGGATAATTTATTCATTGCTCTCTTATAGTGTTATTTCTCTTTATACGATTCCCATTGCCATTTCTACCAACA
>JAZSRD010000072.1:0-9424 GCA_045538295.1 Eubacteriales bacterium | reverse complement strand
TAATGGATCACACCGTCTTTACCGGATGCATTATAGAAAATGTTATTATGCAGTTTCAAAGAGGAGCCCGGACGATCGGTAGCACCGATCAACAACTCCTTTTTATCCATAAAGTGATATTCATAGGTCTGGCTATCCAGGGAGATAACATAATCGTTTGCCAGGTTACTCTTTGTATTAAAGAAGCAAGAGTTAGTAATCTCTACAACAGGAAAGGCACCAATGGTAAAGCAGGTATGTGCCAGGAAACCATTTTTGGAGTTAATGTAAGCGATATTATCAGCACGTAATTCCGTGAAGAAAGGACTGATAAAGCCGCGTGCAGGATTGCCGCTGGGTGTTACTTCATTCTCGCCCTCGATATAGAGATTCTCCAAATTCAATGTTCTAACGTGACCGCTGGTACGCAGATACAAACTGTAGCCGTTGGCAGCAAGCTCATTACCGGCATAATAGAATACCGTGTTTTTAACAGTGAGCTCAGAAGCACCGCTGTTACGCTGATAATCCACAATGGCACCGCCAATGCTGCTATTGGAAACACCAACGGTATTTAAAGCAGTATCAAACCGCACACCGTCGATCACCACATCACCGCTGGCAACGTTTTTAGTTATCCGGATATTATTGCGGATATACGCCTCATCATAGCGCTTGGCGCTCAAGGTCCAAGCGGTATTTTTATTATTGCTCTTTACATTAGGATCCACGCCGGCATTAGGACCCAGAATGGTAGCCCCGGAATCCAGCACGATCTCATCGCAATAATCCCCAGCACACAATAAAATAACCGGAGATGTTTTATTTTCTTCTTTGGCTGCCGCCCAAGCTTCGTTGAAGGAACCGTAGCAACCGCCAATCGAACCGATAAATCCGTCGATGGTTTTGCCACGAAAACCAAACTCAACCGGCGTACCCTCGGGATACCCCGCCCATGCAGAATTCACCACATAGGCTTCTTGCAGAAGGTTGGTATAAGCATCTGTAGAAGCAGCTGCTGCGGGGAATACGCAGACAGAAAACATCGATACCATCATTACCAGCATAGCCGCAAATGACAGCAGGTGTTTCATCTTTTGTTTCATAACAAACTTTCACTCCTCACATGAAAATACTGCATACGATATATAAATATATATACAAGCAGTCTAATTATAACAAAAAAACCGCTTGATGGGCATAACCTCATGTTGTTAAAATGCAACACTTTGTGGAATTTTTAAAATTTGTTTGCATAATCATTCTGAACCACAGAAATTTTGGGTGATTTTTCATTCTCAGAAGAATCATCCCCGCATATATTGACTTTGAATAAGCATAGAAATCCATAAAAATATAAGGGGGCACAAGAATGAAAAGAATCTCTACATTTATTATTATCGTCGTACTGCTGACCACAACATACTGTTTTACCGCCGCCGCAGATGCAGCGCCTGCGGTATCCGTTCCCTCGGCATTATTAATGGATCAAGCCACCGGCACGGTTTTGTTTGAACATAATGCTGATGAACAGCGGGCACCGGCATCCGTTACTAAAGTGATGACCCTTTTGCTAATTATGGAGGCATTGGACGCCGGCAAGCTCAGCTGGGACACCCCCATCTCTGTTTCCGCCGAAGCATCAGGAATGGGCGGCAGCCAGGTTTATTTAAAAGAGGGAGAAACCATGACCGTAGACGAAATGGTTAAGTGCATTTCCGTGGTTTCTGCCAACGATTGCTGTGTTGCCATGGCGGAAGCCATTTCCGGCAGTACCGCCGCCTTTATTGAGCAAATGAACGCCCGTGCCAAAGAGCTTGGCATGACCAACACCCACTTTAACAGCTGCACCGGCCTGGATACCGAAGATCATTACATCACTGTTTGTGATATTGCTTTAATGAGCCGGGAACTAATGCAGCACGAAGAAATACAGCAATACACCACTATCTGGATGGATTCGGTGCGAAACGGCGCCTTCACCCTTTCCAACACTAATAAATTGGTGCGCTATTACGAGGGTGCCACCGGGCTGAAAACCGGCTATACTGCCGATGCCGGCTACTGCCTTTCCGCCACCGCCACCCGAGATTCCCTTTCCCTGATCGCCGTTGTTTTAGGAGGCGAAACCTCTGATCAACGCTTTGAAGACGCTAAAGCGCTTTTGAATTTCGGCTTTACTCAATACGAACTGTATCAGGAAGAACTGCCCGCACCGGAACCGGTTACCGTGATCAAGGGGCTGGAAAACAGTGTGCAGCCGATTCCGGTATCACCCCCCTCTTTTTTAGTTCCCAAGGGCGCCGGTGCCAATATCACCTATACCGTAAACCTGGCAGAATCAGTAACGGCACCGGTGGAAAAGGGGCAAAAATTAGGAAGCGTTACCTATACCCTCAACGGTAAAACCATCGGCGATATTAATTTAGTGACCGAAAAAGAAGTTCCCCGTGTAACCTTTGGGCACCTATTTTTTCATATAATTCAATATTTTTTCGTAGTTTAGTCTTGAATATGCGGGCAAATTATGTTATGATAAGAAACGTAAAGAGATATATTTTTTTACAATAGTTTAGGAGAAACCAAAGTATGTCTGTAAAAACCAACCGAAAATACCTTAGCAACTTTATTAATGAACATGAGCATGAATATATGCAACCCTATGTGGAAGTGGCACACAACATGCTTCACAACAAAAAGGGCCCCGGCAACGACTTTTTAGGCTGGGTAGATCTTCCTCTTAATTATGATAAAGAAGAGTATGAGCGCATCAAAGCCGCCGCCGCAAAGATTCAAAAGAACTCCGAGGTTCTGCTGGTGATCGGCATTGGCGGCAGTTACCTGGGTGCCAGAGCAGCCATTGAGTTTATTAACTCTCCCCTTTATAATAACCTGAAGAAGAATACTCCCGATGTTTATTTTATCGGCAACAATATCAGTTCCACCTATTTAAGCGAGATCATGTCCATCATCGAGGGTCGTGATTTCTCTATCAACGTTATTTCCAAGTCCGGCACCACCACCGAGCCGGCGATCGCTTTCCGCATTTTCAAAAAACTGCTGGAAGAAAAATACGGCGAAGAAGAAAGTGTAAACCACATCTTCGTTACCACCGATAAAGCCCGTGGCACCCTGAAAGCCCTGGCTACCGAAAAGGGTTACGAAACCTTCGTGGTGCCCGACGATGTGGGCGGCCGTTTCTCGGTGCTTACCGCAGTGGGCTTATTGCCCATCGCCGTGGCAGGCATTGATCTGGATGCTATTATGAAAGGCGCTGCAGATGCCCGCATGGACACTTTGGTTGTAGATAACGATTGCTATGCATACGCCATCGACCGCACCTTAATGCTCCGCAAGAATAAATCCATCGAAATGCTGATCACCTATGAACCCGCCGGCGTATACTTTGCCGAGTGGTGGAAACAGCTTTACGGGGAAAGCGAAGGAAAAGACAATAAAGGTCTCTTCCCCGCTTCTGCCACCTTCTCCACCGATCTGCACTCCCTGGGTCAATTTGTGCAGGACGGCGCACGCAATATGTTTGAGACCGTGCTGAAATGCAAGGATGTTAAGAATAAGATCACCATTGAGGAAGAAGAAGGTGACATCGACGGGCTGAACTTCCTGGCAGGAAAAACCGTTCAGTATGTGAACGATTGTGCTTTCCTGGGCACCGTTCTGGCACACACCGACGGCGGTGTTCCCAATATCATTTTGGAATTCGATGCCTACGATGCTTATAACTTCGGTTATTTGGTATATTTCTTTGAAAAGGCTTGTGCCATCTCCGGTTATCTGTTGGGCGTAAACCCCTTTAACCAACCGGGTGTAGAGGCTTATAAAAAGAATATGTTTGCACTGCTGGGCAAGCCCGGCTACGAGCAGGAAACCGAAGAGATCAACAAAAAAATCAACAGACTGGGTTAACCGGCATTAATCCTGGACTGTTTAAAATTTTCGATGTCGGAGAAAAGGAGACCGTTATGGTAAAGGTTATTTTAGGGAAAAAGGGCACCGGCAAGACCAAAGCTTTGATTGAAATGGTTAACAAAGCCGCCGCCGAAGCAAATGGCAGTGTTGTTTGCATCGAGTATGGCGACAAACTGAAATTAGACATTTCCCATAAAGCACGCTTGATCGATATTACTCAATATCCCGTAGACACCAACGAGGGTCTGGAGGGCTTCATCAGTGGTTTGTTTGCAGGGAATTACGATATTACCAACGTTTATGTAGACTCTTTGCTGAAGATCGTAGGCGAAGACCTGGATGAACTGGGTGTGGCACTGGAAAACATGGAAAAGTTGACCAAAGCCAACAACGCCACCCTGGTATGCCTTGTTTCTGCCGATGTAGAAACTGCTCCCGAATCTGTTAAGAAGTTCATGTAATCAAAGGGGCTGTAAAAAATCTTCAGATTTTTTACAGCCCCTTTTTACGAAACGAGGTGGAAATTTGATGATTTTCTTTTGGATCGCACTTGCCGTGATTGATATACTGATCCTTTTGTTCTTTATTATGATCTGCATTGTTTCTTTGCGCCGCAAGCCCATGGATCTTCGCACCGCCCCCTTTCCCGCCGATCACCCCATGGCAAAGGTGCAAAAAGCGATCGTTGACTCCCAGCGTTTTTTCAAAGAGCACCACGGCGAACTATTAGTTATAGAGGCAAACGGCGTAACACTGGCAGCCCGCCGCTACTGTCCGGAAACGCCAAAAGGGCGTATCATCATGTTCCACGGCTACCGTTCTATTGCAGAAACCGACTTTGGCTGCGCCATGGATTACTATTATAATCAAGGATATGAATTGGTGCTGGTGGATCAGCGTGCCCACGGCAAAAGTTCCGGCAGTTGGATCGGCTTTGGGGTGCTGGAACGGTATGATTGCCTGGCTTGGATTCGTTACCTGAACACGGAATATCAATCGATCCCCACCTTTTTAAGCGGCATTTCTATGGGCTGTACCACTGTGCTGATGGCGCTGGGCCTGCAACTTCCCGCCAACGTTAAGGGAGTGATCGCCGACTGCGGCTTTACCTCCCCCAAAGAGATCATAGCCCATGTGATCAAACACCGCCTGCACCTGCCTGCCAAACTGCTGATGCCGGGGCTCTCCCTCTTTTCCAAGATCTTTGCCGGTTACAGCTTTAACGAATATTCCGCAGTTGATGCATTAAAAGAAAATAAAATCCCGGTTATTTTTATTCATGGAAAAAACGACCACTTTGTACCTCCGGAGATGACACTTGCCAACTACGAAGCCTGCACCGCCGAAAAAGAACTGCTTTTGGTGGAGGGCGCCGGTCACGGCACCTCTTACCTGCAGGACCGTCCCAATGTGGAAAAGGCGATTGGCTCCTTTCTGCAAAAATACAACCCTGTAAACTAATCATAAAACCCCGCTCTTTCGCATATGCTTTAGCAAGAAAGGGCGGGGTTTGATTTGTATTATGAATGTGACGAACGAGCACGGGAGCTGGGCAACTATATCCTCCAAAACAATGCCACGGTTCGGCAGGCAGCCGCCGTGTTCAAAATATCCAAATCCACAGTACATAAAGATGTGAGCCAACGGTTACAAAATATTGACTATGCATTGTTTTTAAAGGTAAAAGAGGTGCTGGAAACCAATCTGCGGGAACGGCACATTCGGGGTGGGATCGCCACCAAGCAAAAATACGAAAAATTAAGGCAGGGATCATGTTGATCCCTTCCTTTTGTATGTTGGAACAAGTTCCTGCACCAGCACAAAAATATTCTCGCCGTTTTGTTGTGCAGCTGTAAAAAGATCCTGCAATTTTTCGTCAAAATTCTCCTGCTCTGCAGGGAGTAGATTTCCCTTTAAAATCAGGGGATTTTCTGTTTTGGAAAGCCCCTCTTCCCCGGTAAGCAGTTCTTCGTAAAGTTTTTCACCGGGCCGCAGTCCAGTGTAACAAATTTCAATATCACGATCCGGCACCAACCCGTTTAAGCGAATTAAATTGCGGGCAAGATCATCAATTTTTACCGGCTTCCCCATATCCAGCACAAAAATGTTTCCCTCCGGCGTGGCATATCCCCCTGCCCGAAGCACCAGGCGCACCGCCTCGGGGATCGTCATAAAGTAGCGGATCACTTCCGGGTGCGTTACCGTAACCGGACCGCCGCTTTCGATCTGTTTTTGAAACAATGGAATAACCGAGCCGTTACTATCCATCACATTGCCAAATCGCACCACCGCAAAGCGAACCGAACCGGTACCGGTCATACTTTGCACCACCAGTTCACAAAGGCGTTTTGAAGCACCCATTATGTTGGTGGGATTGACCGCCTTGTCGGAAGAGATCAACACAAAGCGAGAAGCCTTATATTTTACCGCTAACCGTGCAGTAAGATAGGTGCCGTATACATTGTTTTTAATGGCTTCGTTGGGACTATCCTCCATCAAAGGAACATGCTTATGAGCAGCCGCATGATAGATTACATCCGGGCGATAATCCCGAAAGATCTGCTCCATCCGTCCCTCATCCCGTACCGATGCGATCAGCACCGTTAAGGAAAGCCGGGGATAACGCCGCAATAATTCCTGCTGGATCTCATAAGCGTTATTCTCGTAAATATCTGCTATAACCAGCCGTTTTGGGCCAAATTCTGCCACCTGGCGGCATAATTCACTGCCAATGGAGCCACCGCCGCCGGTAACCAAAACCACCCGATCTTGCAAATATTCGGCGGCAAAACAGAATTCTTCCCCCAAGGGCTCCCGTTCCAGCAACTGATCCAATTCTGTTTTATACAAATGCTTACTCCTTCTCGATCAACTGTTCCAGCACTTCAAATGCCAGTTTTTCCTGACAGATATAGTGTTCCTTCCCCTCTAAAGTGGTTCCTTTCACCTTGCGGATGCAAAGAAAATATTGTTGCTCATCCTCCGCAAAGGCAGGCACATCCTTCAATGCGCCGGACTCCTTCAGCAGATACCGATCCCCTTGGATACAGTCACTCTTGCCGGGTAATTCCTGCAATACGCCGTTTTCGTGCAACACCTCATAGTTTTTCTCGCTCACAATATATAAAACCGCTTTCCCGGAATTTACCTGCATCAGTAATGCCCCGGAATTATAACCGTTCCATTGATCGGTAGTGGCGGTGGAGATCACCATGGCTGTGGATTCTCCGTCGCCGTTTATATCTGTTGTCAAACCTCCAAGCCACTCCTCCAGTTCCTGCACTGCCAAAGAATTGGGAGAATGATCCACTGCAAACAACACCTGCATATCCGGATCCTTCTTCACAGAGCAGCTATGGATGCCCACAACCAGCGTCGCCAGCAAAAACAAACCACCCAACACATACCATTTGTAGTAGAACCAAAAATTCTCTATTTTTTTGCACATTTCTTGATGTTCCAAAGGCTTTACCGTCCCTTATATTAATAGATTCATTGTAACATAGCTCCGCACTTTTCGCAAGTACCACCTATAAAAGTTCATAAATAATGCCCCCGCTTGAGCGGGGGCATCGTTGAGTTTATAAATCCAATTATTCGGCAACAGTTTCTTCTGCAGGCTCTTCAGCAGGAGCCTCAGCCGCAGGAGCCTCTGCTACGGGAACTTCAACAGCAGGAGCAGGAGCAGCGGGAACACCCTTAATGGCGTTGTAGAAGTTGATGTAAGTAGCGTTCATGTAGGGCATCAACCAAATATACAAGATACCCAGGGTCAGGGAGCCCAGGATCGCCCAGCCCAAGAAGGAAAGGTTCAGCACAAAGTAATCTGCTTTATGACCGTCCATCATAGCTTTAGACTCATTGATGCACTCCAAAGCGGGCTTACCCTTGTTCTCTGCCAAAATATACATAGCCTGGCTGTAAGAAATGCTCTTAATAATACCGGGAATCACAAACAGTAAAGACCACAAAAAAGTGAACAATCCGCTTAAGAAAGAAACCTTGAAAGAGCTCCAGAAATCATCGAAACCGGAGAAAGTATCTGCCACCTGGGGTTCTTTGCCATAAGCCAACCCCAAATACACACGAGAAATACTCAAGGCAAATGCCGGTGTAATAATAATCGATACAGCTAAAGTTCCAATTCCGGTAAAAGCCAAGATCGAAGAGGCTGCACCGGTAATTAAACCAATGATCAGCGTGATCAAAAATAAGATCCCGATCTTACCCTTAATTTGCTGTTTCGCCAATTTTTTAAGTTCAACTCTGTCCATCATCAATACCCCTCTTGTTTAATTTTCAGATTATATCCAAAATAATCTGTTGTTATTATTTTATCATGTAGAATTTCTTTTGTAAAGAAAATATCATCTGTTACTAAAAAAATCAGCAACAGAGGATCTGTGTTTATTCGCTTAAAGGCTTCATTGTGGGGAGTATGCAAGGGCTATAAAATGCAAATCAAAATATCTTACCTCATCTTGCTTTTTTTGTTTTTTCTTGCCTACATAAATAGTTGTAATTTTCGCTCTAAAAAATTATCTTACCTCAACTTGCCTTTTCAGGACATATCATACCCATGAAATGGTCTAAAAAATGGCCCAAAACTCATATTTTTACAAAACATTTCCATTTTAAATGATTTATGATATAATGAATAAAAAGTTTCTGAAAGGGGTTTTATATATGAAAACAATTAAATGGTTAAAAATCTCAATCATTTTACAAAGTATCTATATATTTTCCTGTATTTTCTCTACTGCATGCTTTGCAATAAACCACTATTTGGGGATATATAAATTTTTCAGTTTAGGGATGCTTGCAACTCCTGGTTGGTTGCTTAATCCCACAGGTATATTAACTATTGCATTAGGTTTATCTTTTTACTTTTCCGAAAAAGGTAATGAAGATTTTAAAAAAATCATCGGTAAAAAATGGATTTGGTTTATTGTGTTTTTTGTAATTGATACTTTCTTGTATCTTGCATGTGGCGGAATGATGGCAGTATTAACGGGCGGTGCCTAAAAAGAAAAAGGAGGAGACTTGTATGGAAGACATTTTAGAACTCCTTCTTTCTATATTGTTTATGCCTTTTGAATCTAAATACGATAACCTTAAAATCAAAATCAACAGGATACACAATAAGGCATTACGATTTCTTTTAAAGGTTTTACTCATATTGATTCCGTTTGCATTGATATTTGGCTTATGCTGTTTATGCAGTTACATATTTAGAGGATATTGGGTATAACAAAAACACCCTATGACTTTTTACGGTCATAGGGTGTCTTCATTTTTTCATTTGTCGTAAATGTGTCGTAAAACGGTTTTGATAGAGTTTCAAAAACCCTGTAATACCGCTATTTTACGGCATTTTCTTAATCCAGGGGTTTCATTGTGGGGATTTGGGCGGAATAAATACTTTATCCTTGTTTATCCTGCCTTTTTCTGACTTCGTTAATCCAAATTGCTTTCATTGCAAGACATAACCTGTCATAAAACGGCATATCTTTAT
>JAZSRD010000001.1:0-11248 GCA_045538295.1 Eubacteriales bacterium | reverse complement strand
CAAACGGTTTTCAAGACCGCCTCGTTATGACCACTTCGATAACCCTCCCTATGAAGATCTTATTTATTATACCGATTATCGGGGGCGCTGTCAAGGTGAAAATTTCCCTGGATGGTAATCGTGGCACTCGCCTGATCGCTGTAACTGTGGGTTATGATGCAAACATCTATACGTATGAAGGATTCACTTCCGGCATTACATCTGAAGCCGGTTCGGTGTATTGGATTCAGCCTGAAGGTCCGGAAGATTATGATACCAATGAAACGACCGGCCTTACCTGGATCACCATCAGTGGTATTGTTACTTCCCTTGATGGCTGGCACGGAACAGAGATTATGACTGTGAACTTCCGTGTTCGTGATGATGTAGAGTCTTCTATCACCAAGATCTACGCCAATGTTGATGAACAAGGCGCTGTGGGCATGAACGATAAATTCTTCCCTGTTAAAGGGGCAGAGGTTGAGATCGAAGTGGACGATCTTTTGCACGGCGACTTCAATAAGGATAAAAGAGTAAATATGGTCGACGTTGTTCAAATGCTTCGTTATTATGTATATCGTGAAAATGCGTTTGAAAACCTTGACGAAAAATTTGACCTGGCTGCGTTTGACGCAAACCAAGATGGGATTGAGGATCTGAACGATGTCCTGTTTATCATGGCAAAGGTGAATGATAGACAAAACAAACAAGCCGCAGGCAAATAAACCCAAATAATAAGCCCCCCGGAAGGAAAAATTTCGGGGGGCTTAATCTTCCTTTTTTATTTTATTGCGAAGGGTTGCTGTTAAAAGTTCCTGTTTTTTGCTTTTTGCGGTTCGGACTTTTTTTACAGCCCCTTTTTATCTTGCTTTGTCCATATGCCCGCTTTGGCGCATGGAGGTGCCGGTACTGCCGCAGATCACAATATGGTCCAGCAGCACAATGTTGTGCTGTTCCAGCCGGGTGATCAGCGCCCGGGTGGTTTCTATGTCCTTGGTGGAGGGGATAGAATCGGTAAAGTGATTATGGGCAACCACCACATAGCTGCTGGCGGTAAGCCGTGCAGTTTGTAGGATCCGCTCGGCGCAGATCTCCACCGCATTCACCGTGCCCATATACTGCAGGGAACATCGGATCAGTTTTTGGTTTTGATCCAAAAAAGCGGCATAAAAGCACTCTTCCCGATGACCGATAAACCGAGGAATGAAAAAGTTGATCAGCGCCATGGGCGTGGTCATCCGTAATTCCCCATTATAAAGCTGGGTGAAATAGCGGCGGCACAGCCCCGGGATCAGGTTTAGCAAGAAGGCGCTGTATTCGCCGATGTCCGGTGTTTCCAACAGTTCTTGCTTGGAGGCTTCAAACACCCCTTGCAGATTGCCGAACCGGTTGATCAGTTCGTGCCCCAGAGGGTTGGTGTCCTTTTGCGCATGGGTATAGCCCAGCAGTAATTCCAGCAGTTCATGGTCGGCAAACCCGTCTACACCGTTGCTTTCGTATCGCTCCCGCAGGCGCTGCCGATGCTGTTTGTGGATAGCGTTTGGTTCCTTTGGGTTCAATGATCCATTACCTCATAAACTCCGTTCAGCACGTGCTTGGGGCGGTAGGGGAACCGATCCAGATCCTCTTTTTTGGTTACGCCGCTGAGCACCAGCACCGTATCGATCTCGGATTCCACACCTGCCACAATATCGGTATCCATCCGGTCGCCAATAATGGCAATATCCTCTTCTTTGCAGCCCAGCAGATTTAAGCCGCAGCGCATCATCAAGGGGTTGGGCTTGCCTAAATAGTACGCCTCTTTGCCGGTAGTCAGCTCGATGGGAGCAACCAGTGCCCGGCAGGCGGGCACGATCATGCCGTCTTTCCCCGGGCCGGTAAGGTCCGGGTTGGTGCCGATCAGCCGGGCACCGCCGTGAAGCAGTTCCACTGCCTTTAAAATGGAGGAATAGTTATAATTGCTGGTTTCGCCCACCACCACATAATCGGGGTTCACATCGTTCATGGCGATCCCTGCATTATAAAGGGCATTCATCAATCCCGGCTCGCCGATCACATAAGCGGTGCAGCCGGGCTTTTGCTTTGCCAGATAGGCGGCGGTTGCCAGGGCAGAGGTGTAGAAATGGGATTCATCAATATCCAGCCCCAGCCGCTGCATCTTCAGCTGTAGTTCTTTGGGGGAGCGCTCGGAGCTGTTGGTGAGAAATAAAAACTTTTTGTTTTCATTATAAAGCCATTCCACAAATTCTTTTACACCGGGCAGCAGTTTATTCTGGTAATAGATCACGCCGTCCATATCGATGATAAAGCCTTTTTTATCCTTTAAGTTCACGGTGGAACCTCCTTCGTGTTTTTAGTCGATATGATCCATGGGATCAATGCCCATCATGGGAAGCAGGCGGGGCAGGTGCAGGCGGTAACGCATATAGTTGTGATACCGCAGAGCATCTGCCATAAATTCCTTGCTTACCCCAACCTCTTCGCATTCGGTGGGGGCGCCGGCGGCCTTCATGGCCTTTACCAGGCTTTCGCTATCGGGCAAAAGTTTATAGATGTATTGGCGGATCTCCGGCCATTTTTCTTCCAGCAGTTTGGGATCCACACGGTCGGTAATGGTGGGGTTGTTCAGTTTCTTTACGTCCGGCAGCATTTTGGGGTCGTAATGGGCGTATACATCCTCCCAATCGGTGGGATCGGCGGTAGCGTGGATGGTTTCAAACCGATCTGCCAGGTTGCGGTAAAGGCGGGTGCAGTAAACGGTTGCCATGCCCACCTTACGGCCATGGAAATCGGGCCAAATGCCCTTGATCACCTTATGGCACTCCAGGTAATGGGAAACCACGTGCTCGGTGCCGCTGGCAGGGCGGGAGCAGCCGGCAAGTTTCATGGCAAGGCCGGTCATCACCAGGGCTTCCATAACAGCCCCTGCGGTTTCTTCGTCCTCGGCGGTAATGCGATCTGCCAGAGCATAAATGCGGTCGGTGGCATCCTTGGTAATAGCCTCCACCTTTTCACAATAATATTCCCCAATCAGCATGCGGGAGATGTGCCAGTCTACCAAACCCAGGTATTTGGCGATCATATCCCCAAAGCCGGAGGATTTTAAAATAACGGGTGCCTTGGCAAGAATGGCGGTGTCCGCAATAATAATGCGGGGTTGGGCGGCCTGCCAGGAAGATTTAAAGTTGTTTTCAATAATAGGTGCCGTATCAGAGGCAAAGCCGTCCATAGAGGGGGCGGTGGCGAAGATACAGTATTCCTTTTTTAGCTCATAGGTTGCCACACGGCAAATATCGTTTAAGGAGCCGGTGCCCACAGAGATCACACCGCCCACGTCTGCCATCAGGGCTTCCACTTCCCGCACCTGCTCTACCTTGGCATATTTCATGTCTTCGTAGATCAGTTGCTTTACGTTAAAGCCGCTCTCGGCAAGGCTTTCCAGAATGCCGGCGCTGGCGCCCAGCGTGTTTTTATCTGCCACCAGCAAAATGTCGGTGGGAAAATGGGCATCTGCCAAAATTTTGCCCACTTTATGTACCAGTCCGCTGCCGATCTCCACGATCTCGGTGTCGAAGGTGTGGGTTTTGCCGCAGGGGCAGTTTTTAAGTTCATCTAAATAACGCTTCAGGTCCATTCAATGTTCCTCCTTTTAGTTCTTAACCTTTATTTTATCATTTTATGGAAGAAATTTCAACCAAAAACCTCTTTTTTATTCGGTAATGATCACATCCACATCTTCCTTGCGGCATAGGGTATAAAAATAGGTCTTATTATATTTGCTTTTATCGCAGAGCAGGATCTTTTGTCTCGCCTGCTTCAGCATGGTCTGTCGCAGGTGCACCTCCTCCATGGCAAGGTCGGTGAGCAGCCCCTCTTCATTCAACCCGTGGCAGGAGAAAAAGAGCAGGTCCGCATTGATGCTGCGCACAAATTCCTCGGCATGGTGCCCCACATAGGAAAGGGAGTGGTTTAAGATCTGCCCGCCGGTGCAAAGGGTGGTGATGTTGCGCTCTGCCAGATCCACCGCTGTTTTTGCGCCGCTGGTCACCACCAGCAGATCTTTAAAGCCCTCCAAATAACGAACGATCCGGTTTACACTGGAGGACCCGTCCATCAGGATCACCATGCCGTCCTTCACATGGGTTGCTGCCCGCTCTGCCATGCGATCCTTGGCACTGCTTTGGCTTTGCTCCCGAATGGTCAGCGGGATCTCCCGGTTGGCGGCGGTTAAGGGAATGGCACCGCCGTATACCTTTTTCAGTAAGCCGCTCTTTTCCATAAAGGTAAGGTCCCGGCGAATGGTGGGAGCGCTGGCGTAAAGAGCTTTTACCAGCTCCTCCACCGTGGCGCCCCCTTGCCGCTCTACCATCTGCAGGATTTTTTGTTGACGTTCCGCAATTAACATGTGATCTCCTTTGATTACCTTTGATTATCTGTAAGCGATTTAATGATCTTTCTTCAATTTTAACGCCGGACGTTGACGAACTTTGATCAGTTTGGTATGATTTTAACATAAATTTACGTAAGTTGCAAGGAGGTTTTCCATGAAAACAACAGCAGTGCGTTTATACGGGGAAAACGATCTGCGGATCGAAAGCTTTGAACTGCCGGAGATCGGCGCCGGAGAATGCTTGATGCGGGTGGTCTCCGATACGGTTTGCGCCTCTACCTATAAAGCGGTAAAGCAGGGGCCTAATCATAAACGGGTGCCGGAGGACGTGGCCGAAAACCCCATTATTGTGGGTCACGAAATGTGCGGCGAACTGTTGGCAGTGGGGGAAAACCTGAAGGATCAATGGAAAGTGGGTCAGCGTGTGGTGGTGCAGCCTGCTCTGAAAACTGCCGACGGTCACGATCCCGGTTATTCCTTCCCCTATATCGGCGGAAACTCTTTATATGCCATTGTGCCGGAGATCGTGCTGGAAAAGGGCTGCCTGGTCCCCTACGAGGGCGAGGGCTATTATAAAGGCTCCCTGGTGGAGTCTATTGGTTGTGTGCTTCGTGCCTTTAAGGGGATGTATCACACCGATTATACCTGCTATAAGCGTACCGACGGCTGTTTGGAGGGCGGCAACTGCATTATTATGGGCGGCGCCGGTCCCATGGGTCTGGCGGCGGCTGAATTGGCAGTAAACTACGGCAAGTGCGGCAAGGTGGTGGTTACCGATCTGAACCAGGAACGGTTGGATTATGCCGCAACCGCCTATTCTCCCGCCCGTGCCGCAGAAAAGGGAGCAGAACTGTACTATGTAAACACCTCCAATATGGAAGATCCGGTTCGGGAATTAAAAGCCATTGTGGGCGGTGCTTTCGACGATGCCTTTGTTATGGTGCCTGTTCCCGCCTTGGTCACTCAGGCAGAGGAACTGCTGGGAGAGGATGGCTGCCTGAACTTTTTCGCAGGTCCCCCCATCCACAATATGCCCGGCGCCATTAACCTTTATCGGGTGCACTACGAGGGGATTCACCTGCTGGGCACCGCCGGCTCCATCCCCGAAGACACCGTTGATGTAATTCATATGATGGAGCGGGGCGAGCTGGATCCCTCCGGCATGATCTCCCATATTATGGGGCTGAACGCCGCCCCCGAGGCAATTTTTGCCATGGGCACTCCCAATGGGGCTAAAAAGGTGTGCTATAGCGAGATCGATATTCCTTGTATCGCTGTGGCAGATCTGCCCAAGCTGGGAGAGAACGATCCGCTTTATAAAGAACTGGCAGAGCTGGTAGCTGCCAACGGCGGGCGCTGGAGCCCGGAAGCCGAGCGGGTACTGCTGGAAAAAGCCCCCAAAATTAAGGGGTAAAACTTCCAAAAAGGGCACAGACCGCAGAAAAATAAGAAAAGAAACGGGATTGTGCAAATATTAAAAGAAAGAACAAGGGAAAGAGTATCTGCTCTTTCCCTTTGTTTTTGAATTTAGGAAAAAACTCGGCAGAGCCGAGTTTTAATTTAAATTTTTCTGCTTTCCGCCAAAACGACCTCTCGCAGTATCACATACAGCTTCGGATCGTTTTGACGAAATCTGTACTCCTTTTTGAAAGTTTTACGGTTTTTACCAAGGGCACAGACCGCAGAAAAATAAGAAAAGAAGTGGGATTGTGCCAATATTAAAAGAAAGAACAAGGGAAAGAGTATCTGCTCTTTCCCTTGTTTTATTTTGAAATGAAATATTTTGCTAAAGCAAAACATGAAATAAGGCACTTTGCGCCTTATGATATATTCGGATTGCTCCGAATATGATATAAAATAAATCGCCCATACGCCGCAGCGTATATCATATTGCGAAGCAATATTTCATATCGGTACGATATTTCATAAATCCAGAAGAGGATTTATTTCATTGTGTAATGTCTCGGACATTACACAGCCTGCGCCTTTTTTGGAAGTTTTATAAAAAGCGAATGGTGCGTTTGATATAATAGGCCTTTTTCTGGCTTTGCATCACCTTTAATTTAACCGAAAGCATCCCATGGCGGGTTTGCACCTGCGCCTCGGCATTCTTTTCGTCAATGGGGATAAACTCTTTCACCGTTAAAACCTCTCCGCAGATGGGGCAGATCAATTTTTTCAGTTTAGGATCGGAAAGAGCCTTTTCCCGGGAGCGGAAGGTGGGGAAGAACTCCTTTTGGCTATGCATACTGTGCCAAAGAATGCCGTTCAGTTCCTGATAATTGCGGATCCCTTCCTTTAGATCCAGTTCTCTGGCAACCCGAGCGGTGTAGATCGCATCGTTAAAGGCATTGTGCACCTGCAGGGCAGGCACGATCCCCAGCTGCTCCATGGCATATTCCAAGGAAAATTGCCGGTTTTCGTGGGAGATCTGGTGGTTAAAGATCCCTTGCAAATTCAGGCAGGGAGGCAGCCAATCTTCGTCCAGATCGTGCATCAGCAGGTTGTCCTTTAGGATCTGAATATCGTCGTATCCCCAGGAAAGGAGCAGGCAATCTGTGCCGCACCACCGGCGAAAGGCTGCGATTGCCTCTTTAAACCGCTTTTGGTCCTTTAGATCCTGCTGGTCAATCCCGGTCATTTTTTTAATGCGGTAATGAAGTTTTTTATAAAAGGTGGGGGCAATCAGCAGATCGATGCAGTCGATGGCCTCCGCTTGTTCGTTCAGCTTGATGGCGCCGATCTGAATGATCTCGCCGGTAAGATAGATGGGGGATTGAATGGCCGTTTCCTTGGAAAAGGGCTGATTCCATTCCATGTCAAAAATAATATAATTCATCGGTTCTCCAAATTAAATACTCAAAGATTTGATCTCGGGGTGTTCGTCCATAAACTTCATAATATCCTTAAAGGGGATAGAGTGTTTTAACCGCACTTGTAAAATAAGGTTCAGCGTATTATCGCCGCAGGTGGTGATCCTGGAGTTGGTGATGGTGATCCCCAGCTCTTTTTGCTTTTGTTTCAATGCGGCACGGATCTCGGGGGTGTCCACCAGGGTAATGCGGATCTCGCCGGTGGAGAAGGCATCGTTGCCCACGCTAAAGTGGTGCATCAGCAGTTGAACCAGCAAAATCACACCGGTGGTAAATGCGGCAATCCCATACATTCCCGCACCGCATGCAAGGCCTACACCTGCGGTTGCCCAAATACCGGCGGCGGTGGTGAGTCCTTTTACGGTATTCCCGTTTTTAAAAATCACGCCTGCGCCTAAAAAGGAGATGCCGCTTACTACCTGTGCGGCGATCCGGGAGGGATCCACCCCGCGGTTGCCGGCAATCAGTGCGCCGGAGGCATCTACCATATCGGCAAAGCCGTATTTAGAGATCACCATAATCAGGGCAGAGGCACAGGCAATAATGCAGTGGGTGCGGATGCCTGCTTCTTTGGAGCGTTTGGTACGCTCCAGCCCGATAATTGCACCGCAAAGGGCGGCAACCATAATGCGAATAAAAAACATCAGAATGGGTGTTTCCTTAATATATGTAATAATTTCAGCCATGGTAAAGCTCCTTTTAAATAGAAATTTCCCGCACATCTTTGTGGCGGTCTATAAAATGCAGGGCTGTTTGCATGGGAATGGGCTTGGGCAAATGAGCCTGCAGGATCAGTGTGACGGTGTTGTCGTGCCGACGTTTATATTTCATCGATAAAATCTCAACGTGGTATTTCTGCCTTGCCTGCCGCAGAATCTCCCACACTTCCGGGGTGTTTACCACGGTGATCCTGACCTCCTGGGGCAGCATGGAGGAGCCGCCCCAATTAAAGTGATTCATTAATAACTGCAGTCCAAGGGTCAAAAGGGTACACAACACAGCCAAAGTGCGTAGCCCCGCACCGCACGCCATGCCAATGGCGGTGGTGGCCCAAATGCCGGCGGTGGTGGATAATCCGGTGGTAACGGTGCGGTTGCTGTTGAACACGATTCCGGCACCTAAAAAGTTGATTCCCATAACGATCTGGCAAGCAATCATGGTGGGATCTGCTCCGGTGGGGCTATCGTAAAAGGCATATTTAGAAAGGATCATAAACAACGCCGAGGCGAGGGATAAGATCGCATGGGTGCGCAACCCGGCTTCCTTGCGCCGAAAACTGCGCTCTAAGCCGATCGCCGCCCCGCAAAGAGTGGCTAAAAGCAGCCGCCGGCAGAAATCTGCTGCCGGTGGCAATATGAATGCACCCATAGGCTCAACCCCCTTTCCTAATTTAAAAATATATTATACCATATTTATACTACCGTTGCAAGATTTCCTCGGTTTTTTTAGTGAATTTTCGGTATTGAGTTTTTTGTGAGATATGCTATACTTTTTATGCAGTAAAAATTATGCGGGGGCGTTTTTTATGAACGAGAAAATCGAGTGGTCAAGAGTATGGCGGGAAGAGGCGGATACGGATTTTAAGCGGATCCTGCTGATTGGGGATTCTATTATAGACGGCAGCAAAAAAGAAGTGCAAAAAAATCTGCCGAAGGGCTACGCCATTACTTCCTATGCCACCTCCAAGGGGGTGGACGATCCTTTTCTCTTTCGGGAGGTAGAGATCATCTGCGCCCAAGAGAGTTTTCGCTATGAGGCGGTCTATTTCAACAGCGGGCTTCATTTTCACGATCAAACACCGGAAGAGTATAAAGAAAACTATATCCGCACTTTAAAGCAGCTGCAAAAGTTGCTGCCGGGAACCCCTATTGTGCTGGGGCTTTCCACCCCCCTTACTATGGGCACCGGTGGAGATCCTGCCAAGCATGAAACCCCGGTCACATTAAAAGAAACCAACGAAACTGTACTGGCGTATAACGAAAAGGTGCGGGAAATTGCTGCCGAATTTGGCTTGGACTGTTTTGATGCTTACGGTTTAACGGTGGGGCATCCGGAATGGAAGAAAGGTGATGGCTGCCACTTTATTGAAGAGGGCAACGCCTGCCTTGGCAAGGGCATTGCAGAATTTTTAATGCAGAGGGTATAAAAGAATGGTACAGGATATTCAAAAATTCAAGCGCACCAAAAGGGCGTGTTATTATAGCTATATTTCTTCTGCGGCGATCTTCAGCTTGCCGCCCCTGCTGTTTGTAACCTTTCGGGAGCAGTTTGGCATCTCCTATACCCTGCTGGGCACCTTGGTGCTGGTTAATTTCTGCACCCAGCTGGGAATCGACCTGATCTTTAGCTTTTTCTCTAAATACTTCAACATTCATAAAACGGTTAAGACTATGCCCCTGCTCACCTCCTTGGGGTTGCTGTTGTATGCCTTGGTGCCCACCTTTTTCCCCCAATATGCCTTTGTGGGGTTACTGCTGGGCACGGTGATCTTTTCTGTTTCCGCAGGGTTGGGCGAAGTGCTTCTTAGCCCCATGGTTGCCGCCATTCCCTCGGAAACGCCCGAGCGGGATATGAGCCTACTCCACTCTTTGTATGCCTGGGGCGTGTTAATGGTTGTTATTTTAAGCACACTGTTCCTGCGGGTATTTGGCACAGAAAATTGGATGTATCTCACGCTGTTTTGGGCAGCGCTTCCCTTGGGCTCCTTCTGGCTTTTCAGTATCTCGCCCTTGCCGCCCATGAACTTATCCCATAGCGAATCCGGCAAAGCGGCGCAAAAAAGAACCTTGGGGCTGGGGCTCTGCGTGGCCTGTATCTTTATGGGCAGCTCTGCCGAAAATACCATGACAAACTGGATCTCCGGTTTTATGGAAAATGCCCTGCAGATCCCCAAGGTGTGGGGCGATATCTTTGGCATGGCGCTGTTTGCGGTGCTTTTGGGGCTGGGCAGAACCTGGTATGCCCGGTATGGTAAAAACATCTTCAAAATGCTGCTGGTTGGCATGATCGGCTCTGCTGTGTTTTATCTTGTTGCAGGGCTATCCTCCAATGGAATTGTTTCCATGGTGGCTTGCGTTATCATCGGTGCGTGCACCTCTATGCTCTGGCCGGGCACCCTGATCTTAATGGAAGAAAATATCCCTGCGGCAGGGGTTGCCGCCTATGCACTCATGGCAGCGGGCGGCGATTTCGGCGGCTCTGTTGCCCCCCAGCTGATGGGAATCGTGGTAGATACGGTTGCGGCAAGTAATTGGGCGAAGCAGCTCAGTGAAACATTGGCGCTTACCACCGAGCAGATCGGTATGAAGGCGGGCATGGTTGCCACTGCTCTGTTCCCCCTGGCGGGTGTGGTAGTGCTGCTTATTATCAAGAAAGTGTTTAAACTGAAGTGGCATACAAACAAAAATTTTTGATAACATTCCCTTGTAATAAATAAAATAAAAGAGAGATGCAACGGAGACACTTCATAAGGAAGTTGTCTCCGTTTTTCTATATAAAGAAAAAATGACACTTTCAGTTAGTGAAAGTGTCATAATGTCATAGTGGGTAGTGGGTTACATACTCTAAAATTATACCTATCTCAAAATAAGAAGTGATATTGTGAGACAGGTCTCACAGCGATATTTTTGCCTTTTGGCAAAAGCGATATAAAAGCCTTTGGCTTTTGCGATATTATATTCGTCCCTTTTCGCACGGCTCAAGCCGTATATCGCGCGGGTTATCGCATATCGCAACGAATGTTATATCGCTCTTGCGAAGCACGAATATAACTGAGGCACACTTCCTTACGGAGTGTGCCTCAACCTGCACAGTTTTTTTATTTATCTTATAACGTCGGTGCCTTTTGCGGTCTTTGACGCTTTTTTGAGATTTTCAAGGTGTTCGGCGCTCGTTTTTGCAAACATTGTTTTGTTGCCGTCGCTTATAAAGTAGAGGTCTGCCGTGCTCTCAGGCGAGAGAACTGCCGCAAAAGCCTCGGGCGACGGGGCACAAACAGGGCCGGGGA
>JAZSRD010000070.1:0-2774 GCA_045538295.1 Eubacteriales bacterium | reverse complement strand
CAAAAAAAAAAAAAAACCCCCAAGGGTGGGGGTTGTGTGTGTGTTTTTGCTTTAAAAAGTGTGGATACTTTGAGCTTTCTTCTTAAAACAACTGTTTTATATGTTGGATTTGTGTTAATTTTTCTGTTTTTGTTTTGTTTTTTCTTGACATTTGGGTTGTTTTTTGCTAAAATTACGGTAAGAAGTTATCAAATCTTGTTTTTTGTTGAAATTTAAACGGGAGGTACAAGAATGAAAAACGTGTACACCGAAAAGATTAATAAATCGCCCCGCATTCCTGCTCTGATCGAGCATTTGTTTGCTAAAATGCCGGAGATCGAGGCAGACCGTGCGGTGCTGCTCACCGAATCCTACCGTCAAACAGAGGGGCTGCCCATCATTTTGCGGAGGGCAAAGGCTTTTGCGCACATTTTAGAGAGCCTGCCCATTACCATTCGTCCCTTGGAATTGATCGTGGGCAGTAATAGTAAGGCCCCCCGAGGCTGTCAGGTATTCCCGGAATATTCCTATGCTTGGCTCCAGGATGAATTTGATACCGTTGCCACCCGCAGCGCCGATCCTTTTTACATATCGGAAGAAACCAAGGAAACCCTGCGGAAGGTTTATCCTTATTGGAAAGGAAAGACCACCAGCGAGCTGGCAACCGCTTACATGGCGCCGGAGGCTCTGGCAGCCATTGAACATAACATCTTTACTCCCGGCAACTACTTTTACAACGGCATTGGCCATGTAACGGTGGATTACGCCAAGGTATTGCGGATCGGTTTTAAAGGGATTGCAGAAGAAACCCGTGCCGCCATGGCAAAACTCCGGGTTTCCGATGGAGATTACGCCCGCCGCCATCAGTTTTTAGAGGCGGTGCTCATCAGTTGCGATGCGGTGTGTGGCTATGCCGCTCGCTATGCTGCGTTGGCAGAAAAAGAGGCTGCCGCCTGCACCGATGAGAGCCGCAAGGCAGAACTGCTGCAGATTGCAGCCAACTGCCGCCGGGTACCTGCAGAAGGCGCCACCTCCTTCTACGAGGCTTGCCAATCCTTTTGGTTTGTGCAGATGCTGCTGCAAACGGAGTCCAGCGGTCACTCCATCTCTCCCGGGCGGTTCGACCAATATATGAACCCCTATTTTGAGGCTGACCTGGAAAAGGGCGCCATTACCCGGGAGTTTGCCCAGGAACTGATCGATTGCATCTGGGTAAAACTCAACGACCTGAATAAGGTGCGGGATGCCGCATCGGCAGAGGGCTTTGCCGGCTACAGCCTGTTCCAAAACCTGATCGTGGGCGGTCAGGATGCCAGCGGATGCGACGTAACCAACGATGTTTCTTATATGTGCATGAACGCTACCCTGCATGTTTCCCTGCCCCAGCCCTCCTTTTCGGTGCGGGTATGGAACGGCACACCCCACGAGTTTATGCTGCGGGCAGCAGAGATAACTCGCACCGGTGTGGGTCTGCCTGCCTACTACAACGACGAAGTGATCATCCCCTCTCTGCAAAGCCGTGGCTTGAGCCTGGAGGATGCCCGGGACTACAACATTATCGGCTGTGTGGAACCTCAAAAATCCGCCAAGACCGACGGTTGGCACGATGCCGCATTCTTTAATATGTGCCGCCCCTTGGAGTTGGTATTCTCCAACGGAATGGATCAAGGGGTGCAGTTGGGTCCCCAAACCGGGGATGTGACCCAAATGACCACCTTTGAAGAATTTTACAATGCCTATAAGGCACAGATGAACTATTTCATCGAACTGTTGGTGAATGCCGATAACGCCATTGACCAAGCCCATGCCGACCGTTGCCCGCTTCCCTTCCAATCTTGTATGGTGGAGGATTGCATTGGCAGAGGTCGCAGCCTGCAGGAAGGCGGTGCTATCTACAACTTTACCGGCCCCCAGGGCTTTGGGATCGCCAACATGGCCGATGCCCTTTATGCTGTTAAAAAACTGGTGTTTGAAGATAAAACTGTTACCATGCAGGAATATAAAGATGCCCTGGAACATAATTACGGCAAGGATCTGGATGCCCGCCGGGCAGAAAATCTTACCGGTCAGGTTGCCCGCCGTTTGGTGGAAAACGGCAAGACCCTTACTGCCGAAGATGTGAAAGCCATCTACGAAACGGTAACCAAAAACGATTGCACCCAAAGCCAAAAAGAGCGGTACCAGCAGTTGCTGGATCAAATTGCCGCCCTGCCCAAGTTTGGCAACGATATTCCCGAGGTAGATAGTTTCGCCCGGGATGTGGCTTATACATACACCCGCCCCTTGCTCAATTACCGCAACCCCCGGGGCGGTCAGTACCAGGCGGGGCTTTACCCGGTATCTGCCAATGTGCCTTTGGGCGCGCAGACCGGCGCTACCCCCGACGGGCGCCTTGCCCACACCCCGGTGGCAGACGGTGTTTCCCCTGCGGCAGGGCGGGATCTGAAAGGC
This sequence comes from Eubacteriales bacterium, assembly GCA_045538295.1. Lineage (GTDB taxonomy): Bacteria > Bacillota > Clostridia > Oscillospirales > QAKW01 > QAKW01. Next base: position 344 of record JAZSRD010000070.1, on the reverse strand, counting down.
CCTACCGCCGCCGCAAACTCCGTTTCCAAGCTGGATCATTACATCGCCTCCAACGGCACTTTGTTCAACATGAAATTCCACCCCAGCGCCCTTGCCGGTGCCGGCGGTTTGGAAAGCATTGTGGCTTTGGTACGGGGCTACTTTGATCAAAAGGGCAGCCATATGCAGTTTAACGTGGTAAGCCGCGAAACTCTGCGGGATGCTCAAAAAAATCCGGAAAAATATAAATCTTTGGTGGTGCGGGTTGCCGGCTACAGCGCCCTCTTTACCACCCTTTCCCGCTCCTTGCAGGATGATATTATCAATCGAACGGAGCAGGGGGAATTCTAAATGGATCACACAAG
>JAZSRD010000066.1:0-20387 GCA_045538295.1 Eubacteriales bacterium | reverse complement strand
TTTCTCAGTTGACCATATATTTCTTTTCTCCGGTATTTCGGCGCATATACTATATGATATTGGCATCGATAACTTGAATGGGCTGTACGCTTTATTTCATTATTTGTTCTTTTCATTTGTTAAAAACCTCCATGATTTTTTGGTAATGCGGTCGCCAAACCATTTACCATTTTATCATGGAGGTTTTTCTCATGCTAAAGCTTTTTATCTTCCCCCAGTAGAACTGGGGGTTTATTTCCACGCCTAAAGGCACCAATTAAAAAAGAGGAAACTCAGTGAGTTTCCTCTTTTTTTAACGTAAAGGTAAAGGTGCTACCAACGCCCTCTTGGGACTGCACAGTAAGAGTGCCGCCCATGGTTTCGGTCATCAGCTTGGCAATGGCAAGCCCTAAACCGTAGCCCTTTTCGTTGTGGGAGCTGTCCCCCTTATAAAACCGCTCAAAAATGTGGGCTGCTGTGTCCTCGCTCATGCCCACGCCGTTATCGGCAACCCGCACCAAAACGGTATCTCCCGCCGTTTCCAGCTCCAGGCGGATGATGCCGCTCTCGGTGGTGAATTTTACGCTGTTGTCCAGTAAGATAGTAAGGATCTGCCGTACCAGGTTGGGGTCGCACCAGGCGTGGGCACTGCCTTGCAGTTCAAACTGCCGGTCCGGGTGCATCATGCGGAAATCCTGGAGCAATTCCTCGCAAAGGGGGGTAAGGTCGTTGTGAGAAAGTTCTGCCCGCACCTTGCCGTTTTCACTGCGGGCGATATAAAGCAATCGCTCCAGCAGCTCCTGCATGTTGGCAGATTGGGAAACGATGGCATCCACTGCCTCTTGGCGCACCGCAGGATCCTCGGCACCCCAACGGGAAAGAATATCGGCATAGCCACTGATCACCGCCAGGGGGGTGCGCAGTTCGTGGGAGGCATCGGACACAAATTGCTTTTGCCGCTCGTAGGCATCTTCGATCTTATCCAGCATGTTGTTGTAGGATTTTACCACCTCCACCAGCTCGGTGCGGATATTTTCCGTTTCCAGCCGGTCGGAAAGTCGGGCGGCAGACATTTCCTCCATGGACCGCCCCAGCACCCCGATGGGGCGCAGCTGCTTGCGGGCAACCCGATAGCCCACAAAATAACTGATACACAGCATCAGCGCAATGGAAACCAAAAGCAGGTTGACCACCAGGGAAAGCATGGCGTTTTCCGCCCGCATGCTTTTGGCAATATTCAAATAAAAGAGCCCATCATCTGTTTCTACCTTTTTGGAATAGATCTGCAGGGTGTCAGTTTGATGCCGGTGGGAAAAGGGGGCGTCCCAGGTTTGGTTATAGGGCAAAAGATCTTCCATGCCGGAAAGTCCGCAGGTATACATCTTAGATCCGTCTTCCCGGTAAAGGGTAATGTTGATGGAGTGTTCATCTGCCACCTGCTCGGCGATCTCTCGGCGCAAGCCCCCCGCCTCCAGGGTGGTTGCCACGGTGCGTACCGTTTCGCTGGCACGCCGATCCACTGTGTAGTGTGCGGCGGCAATTACAAACATCCCCTGCAGCAGGGCAAATACCAAAAAGATCAGCACATAGCTTACCGTAAGGCTGCCTACCAGGGATTCGGGAGCACGGTCGGTTACGATCTGCACCAGGCTGCCCAGTTCCTCCCGCAGTTTTCGCTTTAAGTGGCTGCGTTTTTCCAGGTAGATGGATTTTTGCAGGTATGCCTCTTTCTTATATTCCCGCTTTTCTGCCCGCAGGGCTTTTTTTGCCGCTTTTCTCTCTGCTTTCCGAGCGGCTTTCTTTTGGAATTTCAGTTCTGCTCGGCGGATGCGGTGGGCATATTTTCGGCGGGTCTTACCGTTTTTATAATCGAACTTCAGTTCTTTTTTGCGGTGTTTATAAACCGCTTTGATCTCTTGCTTATTCATGGGGAACCTCAAAGGTGTAGCCCAGCCCTCGCACCGTGCGGAAATAGTGCACCCCAAACCGATCGTCGATCTTGGTGCGCAGATAGCGGATGTATACATCGATCAGGTTGGTGTCGCCCATGTAATCGTAGCCCCAAACCTCCCGCAGGATCTGCTCCCGGGAGCAAACGGTGTCCATATGCTCCATAAAGTATACCAGCAGTTCAAATTCCTTGCGGGTAAGGGTGAGTTCTTCTTCGTTGAAGAAAGCACGGAACGCCAGCCGATCTGCCCGCAGCCTGCCGGCGCACAGTTCTGTTTCTTCCCCGTTGGCAGGGCGGTGGCGCAGGGCTACCCGTACCCGGGCTGCCAGCTCCCGCACGGAAAAAGGCTTGGTCAGGTAATCGTCGGCGCCCAGATCCAGCCCCTGCACCCGATCGTCGATCTCTCCCCGGGCGGTAAGGATGATCACCCCTACCGTGGATCTTTCCCGCAGGGCTTTCAAGAGGGAAAATCCGTCCAGCTTGGGCAGCATCAGATCTAGCAGGATAAGATCATAACCGCCGTTCAGTGCGGCGGTAAGGCCTGCCTCTCCGTCGTGCACGCAATCGCAAAAATAGCCCTCTCGCTCCAGCTCCAGCCGGATCATGCGGGCAATGTTTACCTCGTCTTCTATAATTAAGATTTTTTCTGCCATAAAATCACCACGGTTCCCCACATAAAGAGCGGGGAATATTTTATAATTATTAATATCATTTTAACATAATATTTGCCCCTTGGCAAGACTGCTGTGCCGTGTTATAATTTTCATAGAAAGGAGATGATCCCTTATGAAAAGTATCAGACGGTTGCTGCTGGCTATATTTGCTTTAATGCTCAGCATTTGCATTAACGTATTCTTTGATGGCTATGTAATTCCGAAAGTTCTTTTTGTTATTACGGGGCTGTTGCCTTTGGGGGCGATCCTTATTGTGATCTATGATCTTTTAGAAGAGCGCTTTGGCAAGTGAAAGGAGGTGCATGGGAATGAAACGGATTTTGATCATTGAAGATGACCCCGGTATTTCCGACATCGTGGCGTTCAATTTGGAAAAAGAGGGATATAAAACGCAAATTGCCGCCAACGGCGAAGAGGGGCTGCTTGCCTTTGCGGCGCAACCCTTTGATCTGGTGCTGCTGGATATTATGATCCCCCGGCTGAATGGGCTGGAGGTGCTGGATTCTATCCGTTCCCGTTCCGATGTGCCGGTGCTGATCGTAAGTGCCAAAACCTCCGAGGAGGATCGCCTGCAGGGGCTTACCCGTATGGCAGACGATTATATTTGCAAACCCTTTTCGGTAAAGGAATTGGTTTTGCGGGTGAAGGTGCACCTTTCCCGTTATAGAGGCAAGGCACAGGACAGCAAGATCCTGTGGGGAGAATATGAACTGGATGAGCACACTGCCGAGGTAAAGCGGGCAGACACACCGATCTCCCTTACCAAAAAGGAATTTCAGTTGATGCTGTTCTTTGCCAAAAATCCCGGAAAATGCTATTCCCGGGAGGAAATCATGCGTGCTCTTTGGGGCTACCGGCAGGTACAGCCGGAGGACCGTACCGTGGACGTTACGGTGCGGCGGCTGCGGGAAAAGATCGAAAAAGATCCCTCCCACCCCTGCTACATATTGAGCCGGCGTGGAATGGGCTATATGGCAGGAGAAGGAACATGAAAAAGCATCTTCGATTCCGATTGATGGCAATTATGCTGGCATTGGTGCTGATTACCATGATTTTTGCAGGGCTTACGCTGTTCATGGGCTTAACAGTGGAATATAATCAGAATTTTTACACTGAAATGGAAGATCTGCAGGCACAGGTGCATCTTTGGGAAGAGGAACATACTCCCATGAGCGAGATCATCGCTCGTTTGCAAAAAATGGAGGAATTCAATCCCCTGACCTCCGACCGTTCCCTATGTGTTTTTCGGGGAAATATGCCCTTTTCCGGGGTTGAGGGGTATCCCCAATATACCGATAATTTAATGCGGGTGCTGGAGGGCGGTATCAGCCGAGAGGCAGGTCTTTTTTCCGAAACCTTGGATTATGCCTGGCAGTTGAACGATGAAAAATACGTGGTCTATGTGGCGGATCAGCGCACCGATCTTACGGAAACCATGAAAAAGTACATCTTTTTATTTGGGCAGGCGTTGCTGATCAGCGTGGTGTTGGCGGTGGCATTGAGCTTTTGGCTTGCCCGCCGGTTTTTAGTTCCCATTCAAAAACTCACCGTTGGTGCCAAAGCCATGTATGAGGAGGGCGAATTTAAAATGATCCCCGCCACCTCGCAGGACGAGGTGGGCGAATTGGCGCGTGTATTCAATAAAATGGGCACCCATATCACAAAGAATATCCAGATGCTCAATGACCTGCTGCAAAATATCCCGAAACCCTGGTTTGCAGTAAATCAGCAGGCAACCATCGTGCACAGTAATGCGGCTTTCAAGATGTTGTTTGAGCAGCCGCCTTTGAAATCGGTTTTTCAAGGGCATAAGCGGGAAAAGCGGTTTATTGCCTGCATCGAAGGGCGATACTATAATGTGTACCGCAGCCCGTTTTTGCTGGAAGACGGCGGAGAGGGCACCCTTTATCTGCTGGATGATATTACAGAAGCGGAAAATCTGGAAAATGAGCGCAAAAAATTTGTGGCAAATGTTTCCCATGAATTAAAAACACCCCTTACCATTATTAAAAGTTACAGCGAAACCCTGCAGGAGAGCGATCTGGACGAGCCCACCCGGCAACGGTTTTTGCAAACGGTGGAGCGTTCCGCCGATCAAATGAATACCATGGTCAATCAACTGCTGGAATTGAGCAAGACCGATTCTGCTCCCGCCGGCATTAAAGAGCCCCTGGATCTGGTGCAGGCTGTGCATGAGGTGCGGGAGGCCATGGAAATGGAATTTCAAAAAAAGGAACTGACCTGTATAACCAAGATGCCTGCAGAGCGAATTCTTACCTGCGAAGCCGATAAGGTGCGGCGGGTGATGATCAATCTAATGAGCAACAGTATTAAATATTCCAATCCCGGCGGCAAGGTCACCGTTTCCATAGAGGAAACCGAGGGCGGTGTGCTGTTCAGTGTGGAAGACCAAGGCATTGGGATCGAAAAAAAGCATATTCCTTATCTTTTTGATAAATTCTATCGGGTGGATAAAGCCCGCTCTCGGGAAACGGGCGGTACCGGCTTGGGTCTTTCCATTGTGCACTCCATCGTATCCGGCATGGGCGGCAGGGTGGAAGTGGAGAGCACCTTTGGAAAAGGATCCATCTTTACCTGCTATTTTCCCGATTGATTTTTTAAGGCGGATATGGTAAAATAATTGCAACAAAACACAAGGAGTGTTAAGAGCATGGCAAACGAATACGGAAATGATTATGTAGTTTTGACCGACGAAGAGGGTCGGGAGATCGAATTTGAAGTGCTGGGCAGTGTGGAAGTAGACGGCATGACCTATGTGGGCTTGGTGGAGCAGTTCGAGGATCCCCGGGCACAGCTGGAAAGCGACGGCCGCATGGTGGTGCTCAAAGCCATTGAAGACGATAACGGCGAAGAACTGCTGGTAACCATCGACGATGAAGAGCTGGCACACGTGCTCCCTGCCTTTGAAGAAGCCTTGGGCGAGGAATACGATATTAACGGGGAAGAGGAAGAATAAATTTCCGAATTTCAAGTTAAAATAATAACCCCTGCGGTGTGCGTGGTTTGCACTACTTTGAGCCTACACTTATTCTACGGGAATGCGTTCGGGCGCTGTGAGCATGCCGGCCCTGGGCAATCGCCCAACGTCGGAAGCCTGTGAAGCCAACCCGGCTAAAACCCACCTAACTTCGGTTAGGGATCAATGTGTGCATGTCACGGCATCTGCGGGGCACTTTTTTATCTAAACGATCTTTGAAAGGAGGGGGAAGCGTGGATCGATTTTTGCGAACAGAAGCATTGGTCGGGGCGGCAGGCCTTGAACTTTTGCAAAACGCCCATGTTACAGTGGTGGGCATCGGCGGCGTTGGCGGTGCAGCCCTGGAAGGGCTGGTGCGTGCCGGCGTGGGGAAGGTTACGGTCATCGATGGCGATACCCTCTCTGTTACCAACTGTAACCGTCAACTGCTTGCTCTTTCCTCCACGGTGGGGCAAAGCAAGGTGGATGTTGCAAAGGCGCGGATGCAGGAGATCAACCCCCACCTGCAGATCGCCGTATATCAGGCTTGGGTTAAAGGGGACACAGTAGAAAACTTGATCCCCGCCGATACGGATTTTGTGGCAGACTGTATCGACGATGCTCCTGCAAAATTATTGCTGGCAGAGCACTGCCGGGCAAACCGTATCCCCATGATCATGTGTATGGGAACCGGCAACCGATTGACCTCAACCGGACTGCAGATCGCAAATTTTGATCGCACCGCCGGCTGCCCCTTGGCAAAAAAGATGCGCCTTGCTTTAAAGGGCGCCCGCTTTTCCAAAATGCGGTGCCTCTATTCTGCCGATCCTGTTACCCCCGCCTTTCCGGTGGAGGACGGCGGCAAACGCACGGTGGGCTCTATCTCATATGTGCCCGCCATTGCCGGCATGAAACTGGCAGAGCATATCATCAACCGCCTGCTAAAACAAGAATCCTCTATGGATATTCCCAAATAAAAAAGAGCCCCGCAGGGCTCTTTTTATTTTCGTTTGCCCAGGGTACCGTCGGTATAATAGGCGATATACCGCTCGTTGCCCACGTTTAGGCAGATGCCGGAAAGATTCATCAATTCGCCGGCCTTGATCTCTTCCAACGCATAACGGAATAAAACCTTATTCTCGCAGGAGATGATCAAAGTATCATCTGCAATGCTGAAAGCGCCGTTTCTGCCCAAGATCTTTTCTTGGTAGGTTTGGGGATCCCTTTGGGAAAAAATGGAAACCCCCCGCTTATCCAGCTTTTTCAGCAGGATAAGGTTTTCGTTTTGCTCTTTTTTCTTTTTAAACAGACCCATTATGCAAACACTCCTTCGCCAAAAAATTCCGGGCGGTGAAAGTCCGGGGCGGGGGTTTGGATGGGAAAGCAGGTGCCAAAGTGCATCTTTGGTGTTTTTTCCCCGCAGATGTAGATGTTAAATTGAAAAGAATCTCCCTTTTTCGGTAAAAAGGGCTTGCCGAAAATCTTTTCCAGGGCAGCAAAGGGAATGGTATATTCCACCGCCCATCCTTTGCCGGGGCGCACCGTGGTGCACACATCCAGTTGGGGCTTCAGCGTAGCGGTTAAATTTTCCCGATCCTGCCGCCCTGCCCCTTTGCCAATAACCATGCAACCCAGGGCGTTGCATTCAAAATTCAGGTAATGGGAGTCTTGGGCAAAGGGCTGAAAAAAGAATTCCATGCAGTTGTCTTCCCACACAGCCCCATCGTCCTGCAGGGTGAAAACCGTAGGCTCTCCCACATCGCAAACCATTCGCAACCGCAATGCTCGCTCATTGTATGCCCAGTAAAAGGCGGCGGCAGGGGTGTAGCCGTTATCCATCCATAGGTAGTGATCCATTCTGCCGCAGGGCTCCTCCGGGAGTTTAAGATCTTTTTGATAGGGAACTGTTATCATGGTGATCACCTCGGCAATATTATAAGGTTTTTTGCCCTTTTTTGCAACACAATAATTCTTGCTTTCTATGAGGGATTATAGTATAATATAAAAAACATGATTTTTAAGGAGAAAACCAATGCCGGAACTGGGCGGACTGCATGAAATACCCGACGTAAAGGCGCTGATCCTTTATTTGTTAAAGGAAGCCAACTGCGTGTTAAAAGAGAGCCAACTGACCGATGTAATGATGGCAGACGGGCTGGTGGAATATTTTGATTATACCCAAGGGATCGAGCAACTGCTCATGGCGGGAATGATCGATATTGCCTCTTTAGAGGAGATCGGCAGTTACCGCATCACCAAGCAGGGCTTGGCAGTGGTGGCGGAATATGAACAGCGCCTGCCCCATAATGTAAAGAGCAAGACCCTGGCAGCTTTGCAGGAGAATTTGCGCAAAAAGCAAGAGGACGACCAGATCTATGCCGAGATCGAGCCCTCCGAGAGCGGCTTTTCCGTAACCTGCACCATTCGGGAGCAGGGAGAGATTATGCTTTCCTACCGGGTTTTGGTGCCGGAGCGAAAGGATGCTTATTACCTGGCAGAGCGTTTTCGTGCCAATCCCTCCGGGTATTACCAAAAGATCATGGAAGTGGTTTTAGACGAAGACCTGTTCAAAAAGAGCGAAGAATAAAAAATCCGTTATGCAATAGCGTGATGTTCCAAGAGGCATTAAAAAGAAAAGGGGCTGAAAAAATCTCAAGGTTTTTTCAGCCCCTAATTTTTTTCGTTCTATTTACTCCTTCTTATCCCAGCATGGGTTGATATTGTTTTCCCTCCAGAGCGGCGGATAGGGTAGGTGCGATCTCTTCAAAATGGGCTACGCAGGAGCGGGGTTTTCCCTTGGCGTCATCCTGCCCGTAGGGCACAAAGTAATAGTTGCGCAGCCCCTGCAGAATGCCGATGTTTTTGGCAGAACCGCCCAAAGCATCGTTGGTGGAGGGGGCGATGATCACCGGGCAATCGTTTCTCAAGGTGGATTTTGCCGCCATGGTCACGGCAGTATCGGTAACCCCCAGGGCAAGCTTTGCCAGGGTGTTGCCGGTGCAGGGAGCAATGATCAGGGCATCTAAAATCTTTTTGGGGCCAATGGGTTCCACTTCCGGAATGGTGTGCCAGATCTCCCGCCCGCAAAGTGCCTGCAGCCGTTCCTTAAAATGATCGGCGGTACCAAAGCGGGTGTTACTGCTGTAAACAATGGGCGACATAATGGGGAATAGGGCATACTGTTCTGCCAAAGGCTTTAAAGTATCCAGCACCCGGTTCAGGGTGCAAAAAGAGCCGGTTAGGGCAATTCCGATCTGTAAGGGATCATGCACGGTGTTCCATCTCCTTTAAAATATATTCGCCGATCACGGCGGCGGCAGTTTCGGGGGTGAATTTTCCGGGCAGGCCGGGTGCCTTGATCACCTGTAGCCCTAATTTTTCGGCGGTTGCCGGATCAAATCCTCCGGGTGCCGATGCCAACTCGATCAGCAGGGCATCCTCCGGCAAACGGCGCAGGGCATCCTCCTGCAGTATCTTTGCAGGCACGGTGTTAAAAAGCAGCCGGAACCGTTGGTAGGGAATGTTTTCGTATAGGCGGGCATCTGCCCCGTAGGCACGGCATAAGGCAAGGGATTCTGCCCGTCGGGCAGCCACCGTTACCTTGGCACCCAAGGCGGTGAGTTTTAAGGTTAAAAATTGCCCGATCCGCCCGGCGCCCAGCACCAGTACCGGCTGGTTTAACAGAGCAAAAGGAGTGTTGGTAACGGCAAGAGCCAACGCTCCTTCGGCGGTAAGGGCGGCATTCGCCAAAAGAACCTCCTCCGCTTCATAATAATCTACGGCGGTTTTTGGAGCGTCTGCCGGCAGCATTCCCCCAAAAAGCAGTTTTCCTTTAAAACTTTGGTAGATCGTTTGCAACGGCAGGCTTTCCTTTGCCAGGGGCGCATTTAGGGTAACTCCGTCCCGGGTGGCAGGCAGGGGCAGGATCAAAAGATCTGCATCCCAATTCGGCCGAACAGATCCACCCAGGTATGAGAGGGAAACCGAAAACCCCCGGTCGCTTATGTAGTCGGCGAGATAAAGCTGCCTGTTGTCCCCGCCCATCAGATGTATCTTCATAGCATTACCTCCTATGCCTTATACTATGAAATTCACCAAAAAAGTGCGTCCCTGTGGGACGCACTTTTTTATTAATATTGAAACTTTTTTTGATCCTTTTCGATCTGCTTTTGGTAGCGGTCTTCTTCGGAATAGATACAGCCGCAGTATTTTTGCATATACAGCCCCAGTTCTCGGGCTTCTGCCTGCCCCTCCCGGAACTTGGGGGAAAAATCGTAGGGCAAAAACTCCACCCCATATTTAGCGGCGGCCTTTTTGCCGATCTCAAAAATCAGAGGATGGTCTTGGTAGGGGGATACGGTTAGGGTGGTAGTAAAGGCAGCAAAGCCTTGGCTTTTGGCAGTGCGGGCGGCTTCTTCAAAGCGCACGGCATAGCAGTAGCCGCACCGTTTTTCTATGTTGCTGCTTACCGCCTTGGTGAATTTTTTAAGCCCGTATTCATCCTGCACAATTAGGTCCATGCCAATGGATGCGGCATATTCAATCAGGGTATCCCGCCGGGCTTTGTATTCCTGGTAGGGGTGGATGTTGGGGTTGTACCAAAAGCCGGTGGGCTCAATGCCCTCCTCCCGTAACTGCTGAATGCAGGCTATCGAGCAGGGGGCGCAACAGATGTGTAATAATATTTTATCCATAATGACTCCAAATGATTATTTTGTAAGGTTCTTGCTATAGAGTTTAGCATATTCTTCTCTGTTTTTCAATATTGACAAACAAGTATACGATTGATATAATAATTTTATTAATGGCAATGAAGGAGAGGGAGTTTCTTTCGGCACGCAGATCAGAGAGCCGGCGGGTGGTGCGAGCAGGCAAGCGGAAAGGGGAAAAACCTATGGCTCCGGAGCCGGAGTGTTCGAGGGCAGGTGTTTTGCCGGTAGGGCATTTCCGTTACGCTGCGTTAAAGCGGTCGAGAGGGTAGGCTTACGCCTGCAACTTGAGTGGTACCGCGGATTTTTTTCGTCTCAAGGCATCGGCCTTGGGGCGTTTTCTTTTTGAAAGGAGAAAAAGAGATGAGCAATTTTAAGATCGAAACCAAATGTGTGCAGGGGGGCTATACCCCGGGGAACGGCGAACCCCGCCAGGTTCCCATTATCCAAAGCACCACCTTTAAATATGCCACCAGCGAGGATATGGGCAAACTTTTTGATTTAGAGGCCAGCGGCTATTTTTATTCCCGCCTGCAAAACCCCACCTGCGATACGGTGGCTGCCAAGATCTGCCAAATGGAGGGCGGCACTGCCGCCATGCTCACCGGCTCCGGCCAGGCGGCCTCCTTTTTCTCGGTGTTTAATATCGCCGGTATGGGCGATCATGTGGTGGCAAGTTCTGCCATTTACGGCGGTACCTATAATCTGTTTTCTGTAACCATGAAGCGGATGGGGATCGACTTTACCTTTGTGGCACCCGATTGCTCCGATGCAGAGCTGGAGGCCGCCTTCCGCCCCAATACTAAGGCAGTATTTGGAGAAACCATTGCTAACCCTGCTTTGAACGTGCTGGATATTGAGCGGTTTGCCAACGCCGCCCATGCCCACGGGGTGCCTCTCATCATTGATAATACCTTTGCCACCCCCGTAAACTGCCGCCCCATCGAGTGGGGTGCCGATATTGTGACCCACTCCACCACCAAGTATATGGACGGTCACGGTGCCGCAGTGGGCGGTTGCATTGTGGATTCCGGCAAATTCGATTGGACCAAGTACCCGGAAAAATTCCCCGGTCTTTGCACGCCCGATGAAAGTTATCACGGCGTTACCTATACCGAACGTTTCGGGTTGGAGGGCGCCTATATCACCAAAGCCACCGCACAGTTGATGCGGGATCTGGGCTGTGTGCAATCTCCCCAAAGTGCATTTTTGCTGAATTTGGGCTTGGAGAGCCTGCATGTAAGAATGGCACGCCACTGCGAAAATGCCCAAAAAATTGCCGAATACTTGCAAGACCATCCCAAGGTGGGCTGGGTGCGGTATCCCGGTTTGCCCGGCGATCCCGAGCATGAGCGTGCGCAAAAATACCTGCCGAATGGCAGTTGTGGCGTAATCAGCTTCGGCGTAAAGGGCGGTAAGGCCGCTGCCGCCGAATTTATGAAAGGCTTAAAGATCGCCGCCATTGAGACCCACGTGGCAGATGCAAGAAGTTGCTGCCTCCATCCCGCCACAGCCACCCATCGGCAGATGAATGATGAAGAACTCATTGCCGCCGGTGTGCCCGGGGATCTGGTGCGTTTTTCCGTGGGCCTGGAAAATGCCGACGATCTGATTGCCGATATTGAAAACGCTTTAAAAAACGTTTAAGCAAACACAAATAATCCGCCCCTTAAAATCAGGTTCGGATTATTCGTGTGCTTAGGTAAAGGAGGTCTTCTAAAATGCCCATTAAAATTCCCAATGGTTTACCTGCTGCAGAGACCCTGCAAAAGGAAAATATCTTTGTAATGACCGAAACCCGGGCGCAGGTGCAGGAGATCCGCCCATTGCAGATCCTGCTTTTGAACCTGATGCCCAAGAAAATAGAAACCGAGACCCAGCTTTCCCGCCTGCTGGGCAACACGCCCTTGCAGGTGGAACTGGAACTTATTCATACCAAAAGCCACGAATCCAAAAACACTCCCGCCGAGCATATGCTGGCATTTTATAAGACCTTCGATGAGGTAAAGCACCGTAATTTCGACGGTTTTATCATCACCGGTGCACCGGTGGAGCAAATGCCATTTGAGGAAGTGGAATATTGGGAGGAACTTTGTGAGATCATGGAGTGGAGCAAGACCCACGTGCACAGCACCTTCCATATCTGCTGGGGCGCCCAGGCAGGTCTTTACTATCATTTCGGCATCGATAAGCAGCCTCTGCCGGAAAAGATGTTCGGCATCTTCCCCCATAAGCTGGATCATAAAAAGTCTATTTTATTCCGGGGCTTCGACGATACCTTTATGGTACCCCATTCCCGCCATACCACCGTGCGGCGGGAGGATATAGAGGCAGTGCCTGAGTTGAAGATTTTAGCCTCCTCCAAGGAAGCGGGCGTTTACGCCATTGCCACCAAGCGGGGTAGGCAGATCTTTATTACCGGCCATTCCGAATACGATGCCATGACGCTGGATAGTGAGTATCAGCGGGATCTTTCCCAGGGCAAGCCCATTAAAATGCCGATAAACTATTATCCCGGCGATGATCCCCAAAAGAAGCCCATGGTCACCTGGCGTTCCTGCGCCAACCTGCTTTACAGCAACTGGCTGAACTATTTTGTGTACCAGACCACCCCTTACGATTTAAAAAAGATCAAGTAAAGGAGAACCACGGTGAAAAAGCAAATTTGGGCATATTTTTTGATCTTCACTATGTGTGTTACTTTGCTGGGTGGCTGTAAAGCCCCCGAGCAGGAAGAAAGTGCCGTTGCAGATTCGGTGGTGGAGAGCACGCCGTCGGCAGGGCAAACAGAGAATTCTGCCCCGGCGCAAAACCAGGTGGGCGGCAGCGATAAATTGGAGCATACGGCGGGCGATTCCATCAGCGCCGCCGCCCATGATTCTGCCAAACTGGCTTGGGCGGGCAGAATTGCCAAAAATACCGGGCTGATCGCCACCAACAATAGTATGAGTGGCGCATCCGTTTCCACCGCCCGCCCCCACACCATTATGGATCAGTTGATGAAGACCACGAACAAGGATTTTGATTATGTGGTACTCCACGGCGGCGTAAACGATGCTTGGGAAAACGCTAAAGTGGGGAGTATCTCCGAGGAGTATGATCCCCTCTTTTTCGACGAGGATACCTATGCCGGCGGTTTGGAAACCTTGTTTTATAATGCGATTCTTTTTTACGGAGATCAGGCGGCGATCGGTTATCTGATCAACTTTAAAGCTCCCGCCTGCCAGCATGGCACCATTCGGGATATGTCTGCCTATAATGCAGTGGCTAAAAAGATCTGCGAAAAGTGGGGCGTTACTTATCTGGATATGTACGACCACGAAGAGATTACTGCAAAAATGGAATTTACCACCACGAAAAACACCAGGGATTATATCCATCCTAACGATGGCGGTTACGAGGTGATCACCCCCTATATCGAAAAATACATGCGCACCATGACTCCCTGCGGGGAAGCGGTTTTAAAGCGGGTGTTTGAGGGGTAAAATTGTAAAAAGTCGTCACCGATATTCCCCATTGCTTTTGTATTTTAATCATGCTATCATAAAATTATAATTCAAATAGAAAGGGTTAAATTCTTATGAAAACAGTAAAAGATAAATACTTGGTAGTAGGTGCCGACTTTGCCGGTTATCCCCTGAAAGAAGCGGTGGTTGCCCATTTAAAGGAAAAGGGCTGGAAGATCACCGACCTGGGCGTAACCGACCCCAATGTAGACGATCCCGAAATGATGTTCCACCGGGTAGGCCTGCGGGTTGGCAGTAAGATCTCCGAGGGCGAGTTTGAGCGGGCACTGCTGTTTTGCGGCACCGGTATGGGGATCCATATTGCCGCCTCTAAATGCCCGCATGTGCATGCCGGCGTGGTGGAAAGTGTTCCTGCTGCTTTGCGTGCCATTACCGGCAACGGAGTGAATGTGCTGGCAATGGGCGCCTTCTATGTGGCTCCTGCCATGGGCTGCGATATTGCCGATGCTTACCTGAATGCAGATCTGGGCAGTGGCTACGAATGGTGGTATAATTTCTACGAATTCCATAAATTGGCTATCGATGAGTTGGAAGCCTTTGATTACGAGGCATATAAAAAGAACGGCTTTAAACTGGATTATCTGGGAAATTACCCCTTAAAGCTGGAGAAGAAACCTGAATAATTGTTTTTAAAAGGGGCTGTAAAAATTCACAAGATTTTTTACAGCCCTTTCTTTTATTTATTGGTTGAAAATATTGGTGGGATGTGTTATGATACCAAATAGTATTTTAAAAGGAGGTTATAACCGTGCAGCAATATTTGCGGGGCTTAAAAGATGGGTTGCCTGTGGGCTTGGGCTATTTTTCCGTGTCCTTTGCCTTTGGCGTAGCAGCGGTGCAGGCGGGCCTTTCGGTATTCACTGCGGTAATGATCTCCCTTACGAATTTAACCTCCGCCGGGCAATTGGCAGGGCTTTCGGTGATTGCGGCGGCGGGCAGCCTTATTGAGATGGCGGCTACCCAGCTGGTGATCAATCTGCGTTACGCCTTAATGTCCATCTCCCTTTCTCAAAAATTGGATCATAAGGTCAGGATGTTGGATCGGTTTGTGATGTCCTTTGGGGTGACCGATGAAAACTTTGCCATTGCCGCAGGGCAAAAGGGCACGGTAACGGCACCTTATTTTTACGGGCTGATGACCCTGCCCATTCTATGCTGGAGCGGCGGCACCTTTTTTGGCGCAGTGGCGGGAAATATTCTGCCCCCGGCTGTGCTTTCCGCCTTGGGCGTTGCTATTTACGGTATGTTTGTGGCAATTATTTTGCCGGTTGCCAAAAAGAGCGTAGCCGTTGCCGGGGTGGCATTGGGTGCTGCGGCATTGAGCTGCTGCTTTGCGTGGCTGCCGGGTTTAAACCAAGTTTCCGGCGGTTTTGCCATCATAATCTGTGCGGTGGTTGCCGCAGCAGTGGGGGCGTGGCTGCGCCCGGTGGAGGGTGAGATATGAAATTGTTTTTATATATCGCCGTAATGGCAGGTGTCACCTACCTGATTCGCATGCTGCCCTTGGTGATCTTTAAGAAAAAGATCACCAATCGGTTCATCCGTTCTTTTTTGTATTATATTCCCTATGCGGTGCTCGCCGCCATGACCTTTCCCGCTATTTTGGGCGCAACGGCATCTCCCTGGTCGGCGGCGGCAGGCTTGCTGGTGGCATTGATCACCGCCTACTTTGAATGGGGGCTGCTGCCGGTGGCGTTGCTCTCCTGCGTGGGTGTATTTATTTGTGAGATGTTTATCTAAAAATGGAAGCAAGGCACAACCTTGCTTCCATTTTTATTTAGTTTAATATGAATACGCCGATTGCCAGATAGGTGGCAAACAGTAACCATAGCAGATAGGGGATCAGCAGATAGCCGGCAACGGGGCTGATTGCCCGAAACCGCCGCATGGTAAGGTATACTAAAATATCTAAAACCAAAATAATGATCACAGCCAGCCAAAAGGCACGAAACCGGAAGAACACAATGCTCCAGGAAAAATTCACAGCCAGCTGAACCCCGTAATAGATCAGCGCCTGCTCCCGGCGCTCACGGTCACCGTTGTTTAAATAGATCAGCCCGGCAGCAATGCCCATTAATGCATAAAGAATACCCCACGCAACAGGGAATAACCAAGGGGGCGGCGCCAAGGGCGGCTGATTGATGCTTTGAGTGGCATTGTTGATGTTGCCGGATAGATAGCTGGATAGAAAGCCCACGCCCTCTGCCAGGGCTATGCTTAATAAAATTGTTAATATCGGTCGCTTTTTCATGTAATCACCTCGACCTAATTATATACAAAATCCCGGTGCGTTATTCGCACCGGGACAGTTGCTTATTCAATAATTTTGATATACTCGATCACTTGAGGCTCTTCCGGCATATCCATAAAGTTGGTGGCTACAGCGGCGATCTTATCTACCTCTTCGATACCCTCGGTCACCTTGCCGAAGGCGGCGTAGTTGCCGTCCAGGAAAAAGCCATCGGCATGCATAATAAAGAACTGGCTGCTGGCGGAATTGGGATCCTGGGCACGTGCCATGGAGATCACGCCCCGCTCGTGGCGAATGGGGTTGTTAAAGCCGTTGGCGGAAAATTCGCCGGGAATATTTTCATCACTGCCGCCCATGCCGTTGCCCAAGGGATCACCGCCCTGGATCATAAAGCCGCTGATCACCCGGTGAAAGGTAAGCCCATCGTAAAAACCGGACTTTGCCAGTTTTTCAAAATTGGCTACGGTTTTGGGGGCTTTTTCGGGGTACAGTTCCAATTTAATAGTTCCGCTGTTTTTAATTTTGATTTCTACCATTTTATGTTTCTCCTTATTAAATATATAAACTTGAAGCAAAAAGCAGGATGCACAGCACACAGTAGGTAATGGTGCCCGGGTTGATCCAAGCAAGTGTAAACTGGGAAGAGAGGGTCAGCCCCCGATCACCGGTACTGCTGAGTTTGCTTTTTTTGAACTTTTGAAAAAAGAGGATAGCGCCGCAAACCGCCAGTGTGATCATCCCCAGGGAGTAAACCGAACCCACAATATCCCATGGGTTGATGGAGGTGGGGGCGCTTGCCAGATCCGAGGTCATTTTGCTAATAAAATCGGTAATGATAGAGCCGGTAAAGTTGATGATCATATGCATCAGTATGGTATGCAGAATGTTGCCGGTCTTTACATAAACATAACTGAACAAGATCCCTAAAAAGGTCGCATAGAAAAATTGATAAAAGTTGCCGTGAAGCAACCCAAAGAATAAACCGCCGGTGATCACCGCCAACCGCTCGCTGTAAGGCAACAGCCGATCCAGCACCAGCTTGCGGCACATCAGCTCTTCCGCAATGGGGGCAACGAGCACGATCAGAACAAGGTTCATTAAGGGGGAGGATTCGGTGATCTGCTGATCAATGGCGTTGGTGATCTGGGTGCCTCGGATGGTTTCCAGGGCCGTCATCAACCAGCCGGCAATGTAACTGCCCGCCAACATAAAGAAAAAGGAAACTGCCAAAAAGGAGATCCAACCGGTGGCAGTGAGTTTTTTCTTTTCCGGCACCTTTTTGGGCATGCCGATAAGCAATCCGGCAAAGAGGGGGAAGCCCAGCAAATAGGAGGGCACCAACTGCAGGACCCACTGGTAAGCAGGATGCTTTTCAAATTCCGGAAACAGCCATCGGCACCCGGCGACCATTGCCAACTGCACCAGTAAAACCACCAGGAAATAGGCGATAAAGGCAAGACCGATGCGGCTTAGGTTTTTGCGCTGTTCCTTTTTGTAATAAGGATTATACTCCGGCGGCAGGTAATAATTAGGATTACATTGATAATACGGTTGTTGCTCCATGCGTCACCTCTATGAATTTATATAACCCTATTCTATCATAATTAATATGTATTTTCAATAAATAAGGAATGATTTTACAAGCCGTTAAGATTTAAGGGTCAATATTGGAAGAGAATAAATAATAAATCTGGCAAATATCAATACAAAAACAGGAGGTTATTGACAATATACAAAAATCGTTATATTATTTTATTAATAAGTGTCAGGGAAATTGTACAAAAGGGGGTGAAAGAATAGCTTTTAAAATTTAAGTACGACAGGCGGTTAGAAGTAACCCTGGTGAAGAAAGGAGTTATTATGAAACTACATTTAAAAATTAAGCGTCTTGTTCTCATGTCTATTGTTATTTGTCTAATGTGTAGTAATTTCGCCTATGCTGCCGAAGATGATACAATAACTGTGGATGATGCTTTACAGTTGGCACTATTTCATTATATTGGGAATGCTGGCGCAGAACAAACAATTGCAATCGATAGATATATTTTGACTGAACTATATGATAAAGACGGTGAAATAACATATTATTGTTTTGATTTTTTAAACGGCACTGAGGAAAAAGGATATTCATTAATTGCGGCTGATCTGTCAGCCGTTATATGTCCGGAATTGGCTTATGAAGGATCTTCGCAATATCTTCTTGATGAACAAGAAGGGATAACTACAATATATTATTCGCCGCTTGAGTTTTATAATGCCGAATCAACAGAAACTGACTCTATAAGACAAAAAACGCCTAAACACCGCAGGAATAAAAGGTATTATGACGCCAACAAGGCTACTGAAATTGGATATGATGATATTGATGGGAAGATAATGTCTGGCGATAAAAAAGCCAACCGCCAATTATTGAACGCTGTTAATTCTAATAAAGAAACAAGATCGGCACCTTCGGTATCGCTGCTCGGTGACTATGTTTTTACCGTACATCCGGCAACATATTTAAAAAATAATGGGTTTACTAATGTAACTAATAAGACATACGGTACTATTGAAAGTGGCATGTCAAATTCTATGAATTTAATGTATACATCTAGAAAAACCTTATCTGATGGCACTGTTTTAACAAATATGAACCATTGTGCTATTACTGCAATGGCAAATGTTATGCTGTATTGGAGACCTATTTGTTGTTCAAAGTATCCAAGTACATATAGTGCAATGTTCGACCAAGTATGTATTACGGCTCGTAATTTGGGGGCATTCAATCCAACTGGTAGTTCTGGTGTCTATACTGATGACTACGCTAAGGTGCTCTTAAATGTCAATGGGAAATATGGCTACTATGGAAGAGTCGTACAAATGGAACGTGCTAATTATGCTTTTGTCACAGAATACATAGAAAGATACACTTGGCCAGTTTTACTTGGCTTTTGGGATGTTTCCGGATCGAGTTTTTATTATAATTGTCATGCCGTTGTTGCTTTTGGATTCAATGAATTTACTTGTTCTTTCAAGAGCTCTTCGTATACGTATAAATTCATAAAAGTCACTGATGGATGGCACGCTACTCCTAGATACATAAGTTGGGATGCAGTTATATCAAATGGATACACAGTGTCAGGTGCGGCGTTCTGCCCCTATCAATAAGGAATAGGATTATGAATATGAAACGGCTTGTTAGTTGCTTTTTTATGATGTTGCTGATCATTTCTGGAACTTCGTGTCAAAGGGAGGATGGGCGGCTGATAGAGTTGCAGGAAACGGTGGCTGCAGATGAACCGGTGGCTCCAAACGAACCGGCAGATGGGGAGCAGAAGATGCGGGGAAATCATTTTAACCATGCAATTGAAATATATGGGCAATACGCCTATTACGAGGCAAGTGCCGAAAACTATGGTGCAACCGCCCTCTGCCGGTCGGCGTTGGGTGCCAATCCTGACTGTACTATTTTGGTAGAAAACGCATCAATCTTGGGGTTAACAGCATCGTATTTGTTTATTTTGCAGAATCAGCAGCTTTGTTATATGGATCTTGCAGAAGGAACGCAGATTACCGTGCTGAAAAACTATGATGAGGAGGCGGTTTCTTATGGTGGAGCAACCGACACACAGGCCTTTTTCCTTTGCTATCCCAAGAAACAAACGGAGATAACGGAGGTTGAGCAGTATGTAGATGTGCTGGATCTGCCGACCATGACACTGACCCGCTATTCCGTGGGTGGTTATTTGCAGCAAATGGCGGTATGGGATGGCGAGATCTACGCAGCACAGTTATCCAACGATGGCAGCTCCTATCTGCTGAAAACGGAAAAGCAGACCCTATTTGAAGTGGATGATGCCGCTGAAATCTATGTAGCCGGAGAGCGGGTGTATTGTTTACAGACCGATCGACTCTATTGCTATGATCTTGCAACGGATACGCTGCAGGTCGTGCGAGCCTTCGAGGGTTTACAGAATGTGGAGCGGGAGACGGCAGTTTTTGAAGACCGACTCTACGTTCGACACCGGGAACAAGGGGAATGGCGGCTTTGGGTCTATGATCTGGATGCGGCACTTCTGATTTCCAATGAAGCAAAGATGGTCGACAGCCTTTGTGGCAGCTCTTATGGTGTCGCCTATAGTGATGGCGAGCGAATCACTGTAAGCCGCTCGGACGGTACCTATACCGTTGATTTAAATGCGCTTTTAAACGGTAATGAAAGTCTTTATGGCATGGCGGTGGGAAAAGAGGGCGTTGCTGCACTGTGTGGTAGCCGAGTGATAGTGGCCGCTATCAGCGGCGGCACAGTCACGGCTGGATGTGTGTAATAACAGAAT
>JAZSRD010000082.1:0-5555 GCA_045538295.1 Eubacteriales bacterium | reverse complement strand
GGCAAAAAAGTTCAAATCCCTAAACCATCTCCGCCAAAAACAAAGAAGGCATCCTGCAAGCAGGTGCCTTCTTTGTTTTTGGCGGAGATGGTGGGATTCGAACCCACGTGCCCGACTAAGGACAAAACGATTTCGAATCGTTCTCGTTACGACCACTTCGATACATCTCCAATTCTAAATCAACGCAATTATTTTAACACAGCCGCCATATCTTTTCAAGTATATTTCTCATTTTTCATAGGAAAAGTCATATAATTTACCATGAAAAAAACATTCTTATTCGTGCTATGTATTCTTCTGCTCTTCCCTTATTCTGCTTCGGCAGCCATTGGTAGCAAGGGGTTGATCGTAAACCGAGGCGCCACCGAGATCGTACTTCAAAAGGGCGAAAAGGAGTGGCTATTTGTGCAAGATGGCTTTAGCAAGCTTCCTCTTCTCAAAGGACTTTCATTCTACTCCGACAACACCGTTATTTTTACTGTGGGACTTCATAGCGGTGTTATACGGGGAAACAGCTTAGGCTCTGCAAAACTCACCGTGGTGAGCAAGCAAGGGCACTGTGCCTACGTCACCGTTAAAGTGGTATCACCCCGGAAATCCGAATTAAAAGTTCTTGCTTTTTTGCTGCTTACATTAGGCATCCCAATTTTTATTATAATCAGAAAGAAACATTAAAACACCCGGTATCTAATTGATACCGGGTGTTATTGGATTATGAAGTTCTGTTAATCGTTGATTCCGTAATAAACGGCAACCATCTTAGCAACTTCTGCACGGGTGATGTTCTTCTTGGGATTCAGGTAAAGTTTCCCGTTTTCCAAAGAACCACCGATCATCTTAAACTCGGCAACCGCAAGGCGCACATAGGGCATAGCCCAATCGGAAACCTTTTTAGTGTCTTTAAACTTATAGGTCTTAAAGGCGCTATCCACAGCCCTCTTCTTACTATTATAGTAAGTAGTAGCTGCATCTGCGGAAACCGCACCGGAAGTATCCAGAGTGGATTTTCCGCCGGCGTTGATCACCCACACATTCACAAGCACTTTCATTACCTGCTCACGGGTTGCAGTGCCGTCACCATCAAAGATAAACTTATCCCCATCGGCGTGACCGCTCATAATGCCGCTGGATACAGCTGCACATACATAGGGTTTAGCCCATTTGGCGATCTTATCGGTGAAATTGAGGTTGGTATTGCTTTCACTGTATTTGGAAGCATCCAGACCCATCACACGGGTGGCGATTGTTGCGATCTCATAGCGGGTAATGTTGGAATCTACATTTAATTTTTTATTTTCGTCGCCCTTAAAGATGCCGTAATGATTATTGTTCAGGTAATCAACATACGGTTTTACCCAATTCTTCTTGAATTTGGAAGCATCCTTATAGGTTACCTTGTTGCGATCGGATACGATTTGCAGTGTGGCGTTTGCTCCGTTGATCCTAACGTTATTTTCAGTGCCTTCTCCAAAGCTGGCAGTACCTGCCGTTGTAGAGCAGTACACGTTTGTCAGCTTTTGATCCAGCTTAACGGATCCTAACGCAATCAGCATAGCCGCATCTGCAAAGAAGGTAACATCGCCGCCGTTTAAGTTAGTAACGGAACCATCTTTTTCGAGTTCGCCTTTTTTGTTCAACGTTTGCATTACACCGCCAACTACCTGAACAGATTTGGTTCCTGCAGGCAGATACATTACATAGGCATTTTTACCGGCAAGCTCGGCTTTATAGAAAGTTTTTTTGCCTTTACTGTTGGTAACGATGCCGTAAATGTTGGCAACCGTGCGATTGTTTGCCGAAGAACGGAGCAGGATCGGATACACGCTTTCAGCGCCGTTTTCAGCCTTTACCTTCAGATACACATAAATACCGTCTTGATATTTGCCGTCTTTTAATACGGACACAACATTGTTTGCATATGCCTTGGTACACGCGGCATCACTGTAAACCTTATAAGTAGCACCGGTAGAAACGGTAGCCTTAATTTCGGCAGCAGAAGCATAGTCCAAATTCATCAGGTAGCCGGTTCTCACTTTTTCGGCAGTCCGCAACTCGGCGGTCTTATATTTCAAAGAAGTGATCTTGCTTTCACCGCTCTTTCCCTTCTTAATAACCAATGTATAAGAAGTGCTCTTTTTGCCGTTTTTGGCAACAGCGGTAAGAACCTGGGTTCCTGCCGTAATGGAATTCAAAGTATAAGAACCGTCTGCGTTGGCTTTCATCTTAGCAGAGCCGTTATAAACGGTTACAGTGGAACCGTACAGCGCATTCGGCTTAAAGGTAAAGCCGGTAGCAGAAGAAGAGATCTCTGCCTCATAATTATTTTTGCTCACCAAGGTCATTCCGTCTACCGAAACGATTGCGGCATTCGCCACCGCTTCCGGTGCCACATTGGCAGTGGCATGGAAGGTAACCGTATAAATGGTTTCACCGCCGTTTTCGCCAACCACCTTAATGTATGCCTTCTCAGACTGAGATACGCTGGTCACCTTATTGGTACAAGCAATATCAGTGTAAACGCCGTAAGTTGCGCCGGGAGAAAGGGTTACGGTTGCGGCACCAAAGTTATAACTTTGATGCTCATAAAGCTTGGTGGAATCGATATAAGCATCCACCGTGGCAGCCTCTTCATCAATATAGAAACTGGTATTCTTGGTATCTTCAATCACAAGTAATTGAGAAGCATTTCCCTTTTCCCGTTCTATTACCAACTTAATAGTTTTGGTCTTGGAACCGGTGGTAACACGGCAATAGAATGTGGTGGAAGCACCGCTCAATACCATAGAAGAGATTTCTTTATTGCTGGCATCGTAAAGCTTCATGGTGGAATCCATGCCGGCAAAGATCGGATTTTCGTAGGTGGCACATGTAGCCGGAACACTATCGCGGTAAGTATCGCCGGTCATTCTTCCGGTACCATACATACCCTTGGAAATGTAATAATCCTGTTTTGCTGTAGGTGCTTTGGCATCGGACCGAACCGTAAGATCCCAATCCATATAGGTCCAGTCGATCTTGGTACGGGTGGCCTGCTCATAGGTATAAATACCGGTATTCGAGGAATTCGCCTCACAGCTCCATGCACTGGCAGGATCCATAGCTGCACCGGTAAGGGAAGCTGCAAAGTAGTTACCGGAAAAGTCCAGCATCGTGCCGTCCCCGGTTCCATGGGTCATGGGCATTTTATTAAAGCCGATCAAACGGTTATTCTTGCACACGATCATATCGGAAACATTTTCGCTGATACAAGAGCCAACAAAACGAGAAGTTGCGTTACTGGTAAACAATGTGTTGGAGCCGTTGTTCACCAAGGTGTTGTTGTTAAAGTAAACGGTCATATTGTTCCCGGTGAAATAGATCTGGAACGCACCGTTACCTGTGAAAAATCCATTGTTGAAAACATTATTGCAGATGTTGTAAACAATATCGGTCTTAGCCGCCAAGCCAAGATCTTGATCCTTGAAAATAAATTGATAGTTGGCAGTAGATAAGTTGTTATAGAAATAACAATTTGTTAAACCGAAATACGGATCAGAAACACCACGGGATTGATAGGCATTAACGAACTGGGCGTTGGCGCCATTGTTGCCGTAAAACACACCGTCGAACACCAGTTTTTCAACACAAGGTCCAAACAACACACGCCCGGCAAACTTCTCCAACCGGCTGTCGTACATATAAACATCGCAACGATCGGTATCGGATGCCTTTTGGAAATTAAATACAAATGCGTTGTTGGTGCCGGAAGAATTTTTACCGCCGCCGGCATTCTCGGCATAAAGGTTTTTAAAGATCGTTACATTATGGCTGGCACGAGAACAATCGTCCACATAAGAACAACCGGGTGCCATTTTAATACCATCGATGGTAATAATGTAATCATCGGCATCTTCGCTCACACGAATGCAATTCTTAAATGTTGTTTCCCCGCCGGTACGCTCCGGGTTAAAGGTCCACGCAGACATTTCAAAATTAGCCTGAGTCAGATCTTCTATAGCGATAGGCTTTTTGTTGGGATTTACACCGTATTGAGCACCCAAAATTGTACAGCTGCCTTGAAGCACCACTTCGTCTTCATAGTCGCCTTCCGGAATTATAATTACCGGGATGTCGATTTGGGCATTCTCGGCGGCTTCCATAATTTCATCAACGGTGGCGAAGATGTTTGCTCCAACGGTACAAAGATATTTCTCACCCCGCCAAAGCACCGGAACATCTACATTCTTTTCAACCCCCACAACATCATTACTCAATATGAAGTAGCGATCTGCAGGATAGGATTCTTCGTAATAATCATCAAAATCTTTGATTGCTTCAATAGAACCCATATTTTTAACCGTAATTGTATAAATAGGAGCAAAATCTAAATATGCAGGATCGGTTACTTGTGCATAAATAACCGTAGGTACAGCGGGATCACTGTTTAAAATGGAGTTGGTCAATTTGTTATTAGCAATAGGTTCACTCACGCCAAGCAATACGCCGTCGCTTGTTACAACAGCACTTCTGTAAAGCTGAACGCCAAAGCCCTTGCTGGAACTAAAGGAAAGGGGTATATTAGCCACATCTTCATTGTCGTAAAGGAGCACCTGGGCAGTGAAATTGGTAGGATCAACAGAAGTCAGCGGCCAACCGTCAATGGAAAGGCTCCACTTTTCTTGTGTGGTTGTCATACCTTCATTTATCCAAATGTATTTCCGGGTCAGGCGGGTATTCCCCGCATCCACATAAATCGGTTGAGGAACAGGAAGGCCCTCACTGGTGGCAAAATAGTTATCCGACATATCGATCCGGGTGTCAATGCTTGAACCGTTCAACGACGGCACCTTGTAAGCACCGATCAAAACGTTGTTTTTGATCAACATGCAGTTGGTAAGATCCAGGGACGGTGCATTGGTAACAAACTCGGCAGTCATAATAGATTTACCGTTTTCAGCGCCCTGATCGTCAGCATAAACATAGTTATTTTGAATATTAACGGTAGATCTGTTGTTGGTAAATTCATAATGGATCACACCGTCTTTACCGGATGCATTATAGAAAATGTTATTATGCAGTTTCAAAGAGGAGCCCGGACGATCGGTAGCACCGATCAAAAGATCTCCTGCATAAACTTTGTCGGAGGGTTTTTCATAATACCTATATCCAAGGGACTGGTTATCCATAGAGATAACATATCCAGCCGCCGTATTGCTCTTTTCATTAAAAAAGCAGGAGTTTGTGATTTCAATTTTCGGAAATACTCCTACAGAAAAGTAAGTACTTGCCAAAAAACCGTTCTTCGAGTTTACATAAGCAATATTATCTGCATACAGTTCAGTAAAGAAATGGCTGACAAACCCAAGTGCAGGCGTTTTGTCCTGCTGCACCTCGTTTTCACCTTCGATATACAGATTTTCTAATCTTAAAACCCTAGTATGACCGCTATTATTTAGATACAAGCTGTAGCCGTTGGCAGCAAGCTCATTACCGGCATAATAGAATACCGTGTTTTTAACAGTGAGCTCAGAAGCACCGCTGTTACGCTGATAATCCACAATGGCACCGCCAATGCT
>JAZSRD010000092.1:0-10926 GCA_045538295.1 Eubacteriales bacterium | reverse complement strand
AGCTACTTTTAATTATTTCAAGAACACTTCAATTACAGGATAGATCATGTTGGGACGATGCTCGGTGATCTTAAAGCGCACGGCGCCCTCGTTGGCGCTATCGTAATCGCCGCCCTGGGTAATAAAGGTGGGCTTGGTTTCTTTGTAGTGGATCTCGCTGGCATCGTGCAGGAATTGGGCGTATTCGATCTTGCCTGCCAAATTTTCCATGGTCAGGGAACCAAAGGGATATTCGATCAGGTGGATATACAGGCGTTTACCGTCGTTGCTTTGGGTGAGCAGGGTACCCTCGGGGGCGGTGAATTCCGGCTCTGCCATGGTACAACCGTAGATGGAACGGCTGTTGTACTTCATCCAGTTGGCATACACTTTAAGGGCATCTTCGGCACGGGAGTCAAAATAACCCCGGGCGGTGGGCCCCACATTCATGATCAGATTTCCGCCGTACGCCACACTGCGGATCAGCAGTGCCAGCAAGACCTCCGGGCTTTTCCAGCTGGTTTCGTCTCGGTAATAACCCCAACTGCCGCTAAAGGTCTGGCAGGCTTCCCACACAACCTTTTCGCCGGTCTTGGGATGGGTCACCCATTTGTTTACCTGCACCTGCTCGGGGGTAAAAATATCCTGCTCCACTTCGGTGCGGTTATCGATGATGATGCCGGGGCGCAGTTTGCGGGCGGTGGCAATCAATTCATCCGCTTCCCAATCCTCTTTTCCCTTACCTACCAGCTCCGGAAGATGGTCAAAGGGCTTTTTGGCCTTATATTCACTGTAGGAAAAGTCGAACCATAGAATATCGATGTCCCCGTAGTTGGTAAGCAGTTCCGTCACTTGGTTTCTCATGTATTGGGCGTAGCGATGCATATCCTTTTGGGGATTTTGGGCAATTTTTTCTTCCCGGTTCCGATCCGGATGGAGCACATCTACGGTAAAATCCGGGTGGTGCCAATCGATGATGGAGTAGTAAAGCCCAACTTTCAAGCCCTCGGCACGGAAAGCGTCGGTCACTTCTTTTAAAAGGTCCTTGCCATAGGGGGTGTTGGTTACTTTGTAGTCGGTATATTGGCTGTCCCACAGGCAAAAGCCCTCGTGGTGCTTGGTGGTGAATACCACATATTTCATGCCGGCTTCTTTGGCGCTTTTTGCCCATGCCTTGGCATCGAAAAGATCCGGGTTAAAATGATCGAAATACTTTTGGTAGTCCTCATCGGCAATTTTTTCTCTTGTTTTGATCCATTCATGCCGGGCGGGCAGCGCATAAAGCCCAAAATGGATAAACATACCAAACCGGTCGTGGGTGAACCAGGCGGTATCGCCGGGGGTGCTTTTTGTAATGTAAGATGACATTTTTTTGTGCCTCCTCTTGTATTTTTTGCAGGAATATGTTACATTCATTATAGCATGGATAAAAAAGAAAAAACAATGTATTTTTACGATTAATATATGGAGAAAAAGGAATGGATACACAAAAGATACCGTTATTGGAGCAAATAAATGCAGTTTCCCCACGGGTGCTGGAAGCCTCCTTTGCCACCCTAACCCCTATGTGGCGCCTGGATCTGCAAAGTTCTCCCTATTCCCGGCTTTATTATTTTACCCAAGGGGAGGCGTGGATCGAAAGCAACGGTGTTTGCACAACCATGCAGGCGGGGAATTTTTATTTAGTGCCGGCGGGGCTTCCTTTCCGGGCGGGGTGTAATTCCGGGGCAAAAAAGATCTATTTCCATGTAACGCTGGTGAAGCGGGACGGTTACGACCTTGCCATGGAACTCTCTCAAATTGTGACCCTGCCGGTTCCCCGGGAACGGCTGCAGCTTTTGGAAAAGCTGTGTGGGGAAGATGGGATCCGCAGTGCTTTGCAGGTAAAGACTCTGCTGATGGAGGATATGCTGGCGGCGTTTTCCTTGCAGGGGATCGGAGAGGATGTGGCAACCTACAGTGCGCTTGTGCAAAAAACCTTAAAGTATATCCGCAAGCATCTTTCGGTGCAGCTTTCGGTGCAGGAACTGGCAGATCAGGCTTTTATCTCCAAAAGAACCTTAAACAATGCCTTTCATCGGGAACTGGGTAAAACCGTGGGGCAATATATTGATGAAATGGTGTTGCTGGAGGCCCAGCGGCAGCTGCTCCTTACCGACCGTCCTATTCGGGAGATCAGCGATGCGTTAGGTTTTTGCGATCAGTTTTATTTTTCCCGGCGGTTTAAAAGTTTTTGCGGCAAGATGCCCTCGGCATATCGCAAAGAAGGCAAAATATAAAGCGGTTCCTTTGAACCGCTTTATATTTTTACTCTAAAATTTCTGCCAACAGTTTTTGGGCGGCAAGTCCGTCTTCAAAGGTGGCAATCAGGGAATCCTCCTCCCCTGTATAAAGGAATTTGGCAAAGTGCAAAAGGGAGCAGGTGTGAGCATCCTGATAAAAGCCCAGAGAATTGCGAGGCTGGGGATACATCAACTCTGCCAGCAAGGCGTTATCTGCACGGTATACCGTGGTTTGGCGGGCGGCAAGATCATAGTGCACCAATTCATAGGGGCGCTCTATATCAATGGAGAGATTGCCCCGCTCTCCGTATAGGGTCAGGGTCTTGCCGCTACCCTCGGTGGCGTGGATGCGGGAAACTTCCAGGGTGCCGGTGCAAAGGGGGCTTGCCAACTCCATTCTGCCAAATTCATCCACTTCGTTGCGCTCCGGGAACTGGATCCCTTTTTCCCCGCCCAAATAGTGGAGGGGACCTAAAAGGTATGCCAGCAGATCCAGCATATGCACCCCAAGATCCAAAAGGGCGCCGCCACCGTTTTCTGCGGTCATCCGCCAGGTTTTGGGGCGGGGGAGCAGGTAGGAATCGTGCAGGAAATATGCCTTAAAATCAATTAGATCGCCAATCAGCCCCAGGTGCTGTTTCATTAATGCTACTGCCGGGCTGAAGCGGTATTCAAAGGCCATGGCGGTGGGGATCTCCGCCGCCAGGTTTGCCAGCTCCTCGGCAGTTGCCAGGTTGTGCGCCAAAGGCTTTTCGCAGTAAATGGGCAACCCCCGCTCTGCAGCAAAGGCCACCGTTTCCCGGCGCAGGTGGTGGGGCATGCAAAGATCCAAAAAGTCCGGCTTGCACTCTGCAACCAGGGTGTTAAGATCGGTATAGTGCTTAATCCCCGGCAAGGGGCTTTCCTTGGGGGTGCGGCTCATGATGCCGGTAAGCACCGGCACCACTTCTTCTTTGAACTGCAACGCCCCCTGGTATGATGCCAGAGCATGATTATGTGCCACGGCGCCGAAGCCGATAATGGCGTAACGTAATCGTTTCATTCAGCAGATTCCTCCTTTTCAAGGGCGGCTTTTTCTTCCTCTTGCCTGCGCACCGATTCGGTGCCCGCTTTAATGCCCTTATAAAGATCATAGAGCAAAATAAAGAGTAATACCCCGGCTGCCGCCTGCACCGTGTTTTTTTGCAGGGTAACGGCGGCGTTGGCAAAGGAGGAGGCGCCGTTGCCGGTGATCAACTGATAAAGGAGCTCTGCTAAGTAGTAACCGGGCACCGGGATCAGAGCGGCAACGGATACCATCAGTTCCGGGTGCTTTTGTGCCGGCTTGGTCTTTAAAAGCCCTTTAACTGCCAAAACCATCAGCAGTTTAATGATCAAGGTAAAGGGGGAGAGGAGATAATAGCCCTTTGCAAGATCAGCCAGCAGGCCGGCAAGCCCCGCTGCCACCATTGATTGGGGCAGGGGCAGCAGCACGGCTGTCAGCAGGATCAGGGGATCTGCCGGGTGCAGATAACCGTGGGCGGTGGGCTGACCGATCAGCGCCGCCAAAAAGATCAAAATGCCAAATACAATGGCAGAGGTATACTTTTTAGACTTCATGGAAGATGCTCCTTTTGCGTTGTTTACCATCATTATAGCATCAACTGGAAATGATTTCAACTGTCAAAAGGAGGGTTGAAATCGGTCGAAAGCTATGATATACTTTAATAGTTAATAATACATAAAGGAGCAAGAACCATGTCCGGACATTCTAAATGGCATAATATTCAAAATAAAAAAGGGAAGACCGACGCCCAGCGTGCTAAAATTTTCACCAAAATGGCACGTGAGATCATTGTGATCGTAAAAGAGGGCGGCCCCAATCCCGATTCCAACTCCCGCCTGGCAGACGCTATTGCCAAGGCAAAGGCTGCCAATGTGCCCAACGATAACATTGAGCGGGCAATTAAAAAGGCTGCCGGCGCCGAGGATAACAGCGATTACGAAAGCCTGGTATACGAGGGCTACGGTCCCGGCGGTGTGGCTGTTGTGGTGGATTGCCTTTCCGATAACCGCAACCGTACCGCAGCGAATATTCGCCATTATTTCGATAAATTCGGTGGCAATCTGGGCGCTACCAACAGCGTGCTGTGGCAGTTTAAGCAATGCGGCTTGTTTGCTATTGAAAAAGACGGTGTAGACGAAGACGAACTGATGATGTGCGCCCTGGATAACGGCGCCGACGATTTTGATGCCGAAGGCGAGGTGTTCGAGATCGTAACCGCACCGGAGCAGTTCTCTGCCGTGCGTGTGGCGCTGGAGGAGGCGGGCTATGAATTCCTCACCGCCGAGGTAACCCGTATCGCCGATAATGACGTTTCCCTGACCGATGAAAAAGAGCGTTTTAAAATGCAGCTTTTATTGGATGCACTGGAGGATGACGATGATGTTCAAAAAGTGGCACACAACTGGGCGGAATAAAATTAAAAATGTAATTGCCGGCTTGCTGGTTTTGGTAACGCTGGCAGGAATTCCCAGTTTTGCCGCATCTCCCAAGGATTTTAAGGATCTGGATAAAAAGGCCTGGTACTACGAAGAGGTTTGCGGCGCTATCAACGCCGGCCTGTTTCAGGGGGAGAGCGAAAAATATTTTAATGTAAACGGCAATATTACCCGTGCCGCTTTTGTAACTGCCCTTTCTCGCCTTTGCAATGCGGATACCTCGGGCTATACCGTGAAAGGTTTGAAGGATGTAAAGTCCAAGCACTGGTTCTATAAGCCGGTTGCCTGGGCATATAAAGAAGGGATCTGCCAAGGGGTCTCGGAAAACGAATTTGATCCCAATTCCAACATCACCCGGGAAGCCATGTGCAAAATGCTGGCAAACGCCATTGAAAAGGTGATGGGTGTGCCCATGGAAAAAGCCTCCTTAAAAGGCTTTAAGGATCGCAAAAAGATTTCTGAATGGGCAATAGAGTGGGTGCAGAAATGCGTAAACTACGGCATCTTTAAAGGGGACGAAAAGGGAAAATTCAATCCCCAACAAAATGCCACCCGTGCCCAGGCGGCCTGCGTGTTTTACCGCAGCGCCACCAACGAGGTGCTGGTGCCCCGCCAACTGAAGGTAAGCGGGTTTACCCTGGATATGGTTTCCGGCGTTACTACTTATGTTGTTAAACCGAAAAAATTTGAAAAATGCAAGATCCTCAGCTATACCGGTTTTAAATCCATAAAAGTAAAGGTGGTTCACGCCAACGGCGATATTCCCTACGAAAAAACACCCTATCAATTAGGGGATGCCTTAAATCTGGGCTATGGGGATGCCACCGTTACCGTTACCGCCTATACCTTCGCCGGGGAAAAGATCACGTATAAGATCACCTTTGTGGATCCCCGCACCGCACTGCCCATGGATATTAGCGTGAGCGGTTTTGATATGGATTTTGATCCTTATGTTACCTCCTACACGGCACAGCCTGCAGATTTTGAAAAGTGTAAGATCCTGGGCTTTGGCGGATTTCAATCCATTAAGATCAAGGTGGTGCATCAAAGCGGATATGTTCCTTATAAAAGCACTGCCTATAAACTGGGCGATGCGTTGAATTTGGGCTACGGCAATGCAACCGCTACCATCACCGCCACCTTGCCCGACGGAACGAAAAAGAAGTATACCATCACCTTTGTGGATCCTCGTCCGGAGGATACCTGGCCCAAGATCACTGTTAGCGGATTTGATCTGAATTTTAAGCTTTATAATGATTATTATCTGGCACAGCCCAAGAATTTTAAAAAGTGCAAGATCCTGGGCTACGAAGGATTTCAATCGATTGCGGTTTCTGTGGAGCACTACGGCAGCCACTATCCTTATAAAGAAAAAGCATACGAAATAGGCAAAACATTGAACCTGGGGAACGGCCGGGCAAAGATCACCATTACCGCCACTCTGCCCTCCGGGGAGGTGCGGGAATATCTGATTGCCCTTACCGACCCCAACGCAGCGGAATTTGCCTATGCCAGAGCCCGGGTAACCGGCACAGTGAATATGCGGGCAGAACCAAATGAGAAGGCCCAGGTTCTTACCACCTTTGTGAACAATGCCCGGGTTTATTATTTAAAAACCGAGGGCGATTGGTGCATGGTGGAACAGCTTTATACCGGCGTGGTGGGCTATATCCATAAGGATTATCTGCGCTGGGAATGGCTGGAAACCTCCCGACCCAAAAAGTATAAAAAAGCAATAGAGGCTCTTCAGACCGCTCATCCCAACTGGACCTTTACCTTTGTGGATGTGGAAAAAGACTATAATACCTATGTAGAGGAGATCGCCACCTCCCGGGCAGAAACCCGTGCAGGAGCAGAGGGCTATAGCAAGGCCAAGGACGAAAAGGCATATAAGGCCAAGGTGGCAGAATATTATGCACTGTATCTGCCCCAGGCGCAAACCCTGGTGGATCCCACCTATTATCTGAACGAAGATAAGATTTTTGCATTCCTGGATATCGATTCCTATAACAATTTCTGGAATAACGAGGGAATAGGGGCAATCTGGGTGAACGAAAAGGCTATTTTAAAAGCCGATGCTGTGAACTATTTTAACGCAGCATCCAAATCCCTAATGATGAATCCCTATTATATTGCCTGCCGGGCAGCATTGGAATCGGGCTATGGCACCTCCAAGTATGCCTCCGGCACCATGTCCGGATACGTAGGGTATTATAATTTCTATGGTATTCAGTGCTATGATAGCAACCCCGATCAGGGCATGACCTATGCCAAAACCCGCAACTGGAACAGCTTGTTCCGCTCCATTGTGGAGGGGGCAAACTGGATTAAAGATCAGTATCTGGATCAGGGTGCTACCACCCCTTATTTCTTCCGTTATGCCGGGTTCCAGAATAAGGCTTATATGTCTGATCTGGAGGCACCCAAAAAGGAAGCAGACATTTTAAAGCGTGCCTATACCGATCCCAACGCACCGGCACATTTCATTATTCCGGTTTATGCCAATATGCCTTAAATTTATACCAGCCGTACATTTCGTGCGGCTGGTATTTTCAGGAGTGGGTTTATGACTAATTTAATTAAACGTTTATTTATTCCCGATTATCAAAATACCGCCGATCCCGGGGTGCGTGCCCGCTACGGCGCCGTAGCCGGGGGCGTGGGGATCGTAACCAACGTATTGCTGGCGGCGGCAAAGATCGTGATCGGTGCGTTGTTTGGCGCCATTGCCATTGTGGCAGACGGGATCAACAATTTGACCGACAGTATCTCATCGGTGATCACCATGGTGGGCTTTCGCATCTCTGCCATGCAGGCAGATGAAGAACACCCCTACGGACACGGCAGAATGGAGTATGTTGCCACTATGCTCATTGCCATGATGATGGTAACGGTGGGTTTTACCCTGGTGCAGGAATCGGTGCCCAAGATCTTTAATCCTGCCAAGGCAGAGGCTTCTTGGCTGGTATGGCTCACCTTGGTGCTTTCCATTTTGATGAAGCTGTGGCAGGGGCTATTTTACCGCCACATGGGCAAGGTGATCGGCAGCGATACCCTGCGGGCGAATTTCCGGGATAGTATCAACGATGTGATCTCCACCTCTGCGGTGCTGATCTCGGTGTTGCTCACTCCGGTGATTGGATATAATACCGACGGTGTTATGGGCACATTGGTGGCGCTGTTTATTATGTATTCTGCCATTGTGCTAATGAAAGAAACGGTGCAGCAACTGCTGGGCGAGGGGGCAGATTCTGAACTTTCCGATGCCATTCACCAAGAGATCATGGCCTATGAAGGTGTGGTAGGGGTGCACGATCTGGAGGTGCACAACTATGGCCCCGGGCGGATCTTTGCTACCGTGCACGCCGAGGTGCCGGCAGAGCAGGATGTGCTGGTGAGCCACGACCTGATCGATAATATTGAGCGGGAACTTCAAAAAAAGATGGGGATGCACTTGACCATCCACATGGATCCCATTGTAACCAACGACCCGGAGCTGGACATTTTAAGGCAGGAACTGCGGGAGATTTTGGTCCCCTTTGGAGAGCGGGTGCAATATCACGATCTGCGGTTGGTGCGGGGCACCACCCATTCCAATGTGCTGTTTGACCTGCTGGTGCCTTTTGGTTATAAGCTTACCGATGAGGAACTCTGCCGCCGGGTGGACGAAGCGGTGCGAGAAAAGCACCCCACCTATTTTACGGTGATCACCGTAGATAAAGATATGGTGAAACGCTAAAAAAGCATTGACTTCTTTTGGGGACTGAATTATACTTATAATCAAGAGAAAACACCACATATAAAGGAGAGAAAAATCATGAAATTAGGCGTATTTACTGCCCTGTTCCGTGACCGCAGTTTCGAAGAAACTTGCGCTTATTTGAGCAGCCTGGGTGTGCAAACCTTGGAGCTGGCTTGCGGCGGCACCACCGGTAAACACCACACCGACCCCAACACTATTATGGATCATCCTGAAAAAATTCAGGAAATGAAAGACATTATGGCAAAATACAACCTGGAAGCTGCAGCAGTATCCTGCCACGGCAACCCGGTTCACCCCAACCCCGAAGAGGCTAAAATGTACCACGAAGAGTTTAAGGGCGCCATCCTCTTTGCCGAGGCTATGGGTGTGGATACCATCATTGGCTTTTCCGGCTGCCCCGGCGATAGTGAGGGCTCCAAATACCCCAACTGGGTAACCTGCGCTTGGCCCAACGATTTTGGCGAAATTTTGAAATATCAATGGGATATTATCATTAAATACTGGAAAGATATGGCAGAGTTTGCCAAGGCTCACGGCATTAAGAAGATCGCCTTTGAAATGCATCCCGGTTTTTGCGTATACAACCCCCAGACCCTTTTGAAACTGCGGGAAGCAGTGGGCGATATTATTGGTGCCAACTTCGATCCCTCCCACCTGTTCTGGCAGGGGATCGATCCTGTGGAAGCCATTAAAGAGTTGAAAGGCGCTATCCACCATTTCCATGCTAAAGACGTGTATCTGGACGAAGCAGAGATCAAAAAGAACGGTGTGCTGGATCCCGGCTCCTTTGGAAACCTGGCAGAGCGCCGCTGGTATTTCCGCTCTTTGGGCTATGGCCACGATGTGCTCACCTGGAAGAATATGATGAGCGCTCTGCGCCTGGTGGGCTACGAAGGCACTGTGTCCATTGAGCATGAGGATGCACTGATGAGCACCAACGAGGGCTTGGAGAAGGCAATCGCCGTGCTGAAAGAGTCCATGATGTTCGATGATATTAACACCGACGTCTTCTGGGCGTAAGAAAAACTTCCAAAAAAGGCACAGACCGCAGAAAATAAGATTTAAAGATGGGCTGTGCCAATATTAAAAGATAAAACAAGGGAAAGAGTTTGTGCTCTTTCCCTTTTTATCTTAAATTTTGAATTTTCGGTATAAATTTAATATTTTTTGTTTTTTCTCTCATTTAGCATTGCTTTTTTTAAAAAAAGGTTGTACAATCATGAAAAAAGAAAATACATATCAAAAGGAGGATTTCGATATGTTTAAAATGGGTATCATCGGATGGGGCGGAATGGGCCACTTCCATGAAAAACTTGTAAAAGAAAAAATTTCCCGCATGGATGTAAAGGGTGCCTACGACATCAATCCGGAAAAGAACGAAAGTATTTTGCGCCACGGCATGGTTGCTTATGAATCGGCAGATGCTCTGCTGAACGATCCCGAGATCGATCTGGTGCTGATCAGCACCCCCAATAATTTCCATAAAGAGTATGCCATTCGGGCATTAAAAGCCGGCAAGCACGTGCTGTGTGAAAAGCCGGTGATGATGGATTCTGCCGAATTGGAAGAGGTTCTGGCGGTGGCCGAGGAAACCGGCAAGATCTTTACCGTACATCAAAACCGCCGTTGGGATCGGGACTTCTTGATCGTAAAGGATATTTATGATCAAGGCACCATCGGTAAGCCTTTCTTTATTGAAAGCCGTGTGCAGGGCGCCCGTGGTATCCCCGGCGATTGGCGCTGCACCAAGGTTGCTGGCGGCGGCATGATGCTGGACTGGGGTGTTCATTTGATCGACCAGTTGCTGTTTATGATCGATAGCCCTGTGGTAGAGATCTATGCCCAGGTGCTGAAATTGAAATATGATGAAGTGGACGATAACTTCAAGATGATGATGAAGTTTGAAAACGGTATCAATGCACTGATCGAGATCGGCACCCACCACTTTACCACCCTGCCCCGTTGGTATATCAACTGCGACGGCGGCTCCATGACCATTCAGGGTT
The DNA here is from genome assembly GCA_045538295.1 of Eubacteriales bacterium. GTDB lineage: Bacteria > Bacillota > Clostridia > Oscillospirales > QAKW01 > QAKW01. Next base: position 415 of record JAZSRD010000092.1, on the reverse strand, counting down.
GGTCCAGCGGTGCCGATGTGGTTAAGGAACTGGATACCGAAATGGATTGGGAGATGGGCATTGTGTACACCGCTGCCGGCCCAACCCGCACCATGGCTGCCCGCCCCAAGGGTACTACCGAAGAATTCCATGTGGATATTGCAGAAAAAAGTTCCAACTACATGCTCCATGAGATGCTGATAGATGCCATGGAATCCGGCGATTATTCCAAGATCGCTGTAAAGCCCAATGAAGCCCGCCGCTCCATGAAGGTAATGGAAGCCGCATTTAAGTCTTCTGCTGAAGGCATTGTTATTAAAGATAGAATCTAAAATTAATGCCCCCAAGGGCCACCCTCCGTAAGGAAGAATAGGTTTTGAAAGTTTCTTTTTCGCCCAAACAAACCATAAAAATCCCGCCATGCTGACGCATGGCG
>JAZSRD010000036.1:0-21666 GCA_045538295.1 Eubacteriales bacterium | reverse complement strand
AACCGCAAACGACAAGAAAAAACAGTAACTTTTAACAGCATTCCTTCTCAACAAAATAAAAAGGGGTCTTTAAAAAATCTTGCGATTTTTTAATGGCTCTTTTTATATTATTACTGGTTTTCTTGGGAGTTCTCCTCTGTCTGCTCAGCGGGAAGTTCTTCTGCGGAGGTGTCCTCTGCCTGCTTGGCGGGAAGTTCTTCTGCGGGGGTATCCTCTGCCTGCTGGGCGGGCAGCGTCTCTGCAGCAGCCTCCGGCTCAAAGATGGCAGCAAACTCGGCGCCGGAAAGATGTTCTTTTTCCAGCAGCAGTTCAGCGGTGATCCGCACCTCCTCTGCGTGCTCCGAAAGAATCTTTTCTGCCTTGGCATAGGCTTCGTCGATGATCCGCTTGATCTCTTCGTCGATCTTGGCGGCAACGCTTTCGGAATAATCCCGATGGGTGGCAAAATCCCGACCCAGGAATACCTCATCGTTTTCACTGCCATAGAGGATGGGACCCAAATTATCGCTCATACCGTATTTAGTAACCATCTGGCGGGCAATGCTTGTGGCACGCTGAATATCGTTGGACGCACCGGTGGAAATATCGTCCAGATACAGTTTTTCGCTCACCCGTCCGCCCAAGAGGCTCACGATCTCTTCCAGCATCACATTTTTAGTGGCGTAGGAAAGATCTTCTTGGGGTAGGTGGAGGGTATAACCCCCTGCACGCCCCCGGGGAACAATGGAAATCTCATGCACCGGGTCGGCGGTTTCCAAAAAGCGGGCAACCACTGCGTGGCCGGCTTCGTGGAAGGCGGTAAGGCGGCGTTCTTTTTCCACCACCTTGCGGCTCTTCTTTTCGGGGCCGGCAATTACCTTCATAATGGATTCTTCAATCTCGGCTTGCCCAATCTCTTTTTTATCTCGGCGGGCTGCCAGCAGGGCAGCCTCGTTAAGCAGGTTTTCAATATCGGCGCCGGTAAAGCCGATGGTACCCTTGGCAATATCGGCAAAGTTAATATCCGGGGCAAAGTTTTTGCCTTTGGCGTGCACCTTCAAAATGGCTTCTCTGCCGTTTTGGTCGGGGTGCCCCACATAAACCTGTCGGTCGAACCGACCGGGACGCAGCAAGGCAGGATCCAAAATATCTGCCCGGTTGGTGGCGGCAATCACAATGATGCCTGCGTTGGCACCAAAGCCATCCATCTCCACCAGCAGTTGGTTTAAGGTCTGCTCTCGCTCGTCGTGCCCGCCGCCCAGGCCTGCGCCTCTGCGGCGGCCCACGGCGTCGATTTCGTCGATAAAGATGATACAGGGGTTATTTTTCTTGGCTTCATCAAAAAGTTCCCGTACACGGGAGGCGCGCACGCCCACATAAAGCTCCACAAAATCGGAACCGGAGATAGAGAAGAAGGGAACTCCCGCCTCGCCGGCAACAGCTTTGGCAAGCAGGGTCTTACCCGTTCCCGGAGGACCCACCAGCAATACGCCCTTGGGGATCCGTGCGCCCAGCTCCAGGTATTTACGGGGAGATTTCAAAAAGTCTACGATCTCCACCAGTTCTTCTTTTTCTTCGTCGGCACCGGCAACATCGGCAAAGGTCTTTTTATCCTTTTGATCGGCGCCGGTCTTTACCCGCACCCGGGCAAATCCGGGAGCCTTGCCGCCGTTCATCTGCCGATTAGTGAAGATAAAGAAGATCACCACCAAAGCGATCAGCAGGAAGGAGGGCAGGTAACTTACCCACCAGGGCAGGGTGAAACCTTCGGTAAAATCATAATTGGAGATGATCCCCTCTTTTTGCTGCTCCAGCACCAGGGGCATTACCTCGGCTTCAAACATTCCCAAACTCAGCAGTTCGTGGGTTACTTTAGAGCCGTCTTTCAGCACACAGGTAAGCTTGGCGCCCTCCAATTCAAAGGACTCCACCTGCTCGTTGTTAAATTGTGCCACCATCTCGCCGTAGGAGATCTTTTTCTCGGTATCCTTTTTATTGAACATGGAAAATACAGAGAACAGGATCAAGGCGATGATCACCAGGTAAAACAGGCTGTGCATGCCCGGTCTTTTGTTTTTATTCAAGTTCTTGCTCACTCCTTAACTGTTAATTGCTGTAAACTTCTTCTTTTAAAATTCCCACATAGGGAAGATTGCGGTAACGCTCGGCGTAGTCCAAGCCGTAGCCCACAATAAAGGCGTCGGGGATCTCAAAGCCCAGATATTTGGCATCCACCTCCACCTTGCGGCGGGAGGGCTTGGAAAAGAGGGTGCAGATCTCAATGGAGGCAGGGTCACGCTGCTTGAGCAGATTGATCAGATTATGCAGCGTTACGCCGCTATCTAAAATATCCTCCACGATCAGCAGATCCTTGCCCTTAATATCCACATCCAGATCCTTTAAGATCTTCACAGAGCCTTTGGTTTCGGTGCCGGCGCCGTAGCTGGAAACGTTCATAAAATCGATCTGCAGGGGCAGGTCTACCGCCCGCATCAGATCAGCCATTACCATAATGCTGCCCTTTAAGATGGAAACCATCAGCAGATCCTTGCCGGCATAGTCCTTGGTAATGGCGGCGCCCAATTCCTGAATTTTGGCCTTCAACTGCTCTTCCGAGCAAAGAATTTCTTTAATATCCTTATCCTGTACAGTCATTTTACAGATCTCCCTTATTATTGCCGATTTGAACGGTAAATTTGCGTTTTGTTGCAGGGTTGCAGGCAAAACCTTCGGCGGCGCCGTAATGCTCTGCCCATATCACGGTGCCCTGCTCATTGCAAAGAACCCAAAGGGAATCCCGCCGGGAGCGGGGCACGCGGTCATTTTTTAAGCGTTTTTGCAATCGGGAGGTGCCGCTTTTGCCCGCCGGGCGAAACATATCCCCGGGGCGTTTGCGGCGGAATACCAAATTGCCTTTTATTTTATCACAGTCTAAATCAAAAAGTGTAAACGAACTGTAAAATTCTTCCAAACGAATGGAAAATGTTACATCCTGCCAGGCGGCAGGTACATTGGGTGTTACGGGAATGATCGGATCATTCTCGGCGGCGGTAACAAATACGCAGTTGCCGTATTCCAGCCTGAAAAAACGGGAACCGGTGATCTGCACCTGCCCGCTGGGCGGGTTCAAACGGATCAGGGCGGCAATTTCATAAAAATGCAGCCGATCCAAGGGCTTTCCGTATAACCGATCCAGCACCCGTTTAAGCACTGCGTTGGGGAGGGCAGAAAGGGTATGGGCATCCGTTGCCGTAATTTGGTCTGCCCAGGCGGTAAGGGCTTCGTCCTCTTCCCGCAGGCTTTCCATGGCGGCGGCAAGCCCCTTGCTGAAATGTCCCTCTGCCCGGGATTCCAATAAGGGCAGTACCTTATGGCGTAAAAAATTACGCAGGTAGGCAGGGTCTGCATTGGTTTCGTCGGTCACATAGGAAAGTTGCTTTTCTGCCGCAAAGGCGGCAATGGCTTCACGGTCAAGTTCCAATAGGGGGCGCAGATAGTTTCCCCGTCGGCGGCTGATCCCTGCCAGCCCCCGGCTCCCGCTGCCCCGATATAAATTGATAAAAAAGGTTTCTGCCTGATCTCCTTGGTGGTGGGCGGTGGCCACAAAAGCGCCATCTTCCGTTGCCAAAGGATCTAAAAATCCGTAGCGGAGTGCTCGGGCACCCTCCTCTGGGCTCATGCCGTGTTCCCGGGCGTATGCCGCCGCATCACCCTCAAATATTTGCAAGGGAATCTGCCATTCCCGGCAAAGGGCTTGGCAGAATTGCTGATCCCTTAAGGCATATTCTCCCCGCAAGCCGTGGTTCACATGTGCGGCCTCCAGGGTAAATTGCCGTTCGGGCAGTTCCTTGAGCAGATACAATAGAGTTACCGAATCCATGCCGCCGCTGAGCGCCACTGTTACCCGGCTGCCTTGGGGTAATCCAAAGGCAGCCATCACTTGTTGGATGTGTTGCTCCATCATACGGGCGGCGCTTCATCCGGCAGGGGAATGGCATCTTTTTTTGCCTTGTAGTTGCCGAATTTGGTTAAGGTATTATTCCATGCCAGGTAAACCGTTTCGGTGGGGCCGTGGCGGGTTTTGGCAATGATCAGTTCGATTTTGTTGGGGTTGGCGGTTTCTTTATTATAAATGGCATCGTTATAAAGGAAGAGAATTGCATCGGCATCCTGCTCAATAGAACCGGATTCCCGCAAATCTGAAGGCATGGGGCGCTTATCCCCCTCCCGCTTTTCCGAAGCACGGGAAAGCTGGGATAGGCACAGCACCGGCACATCGAATTCCTTTGCCATCATCTTCATGGAACGGGAAATTTCCGATACAGCCTCCTGGCGGCTGGCGGTTTTGGTGCCGGAGCTCATCAGCTGCATATAGTCCACGATCACCAGATCCAGAGAGGGCAGGCGGCGCAGTTTTGCTTTCATCTGCGCCACGGTCATGTCCGGGGTATCGTCTAAATAAATGTTTGCCTTTGCCAAAATGGAAGAGGATTGACCCAGCCGCACCCATTCGTTAGAGCTTAACTCACCGGTGCGGAATTTTTTGTTATCTACGCCGCTGTGGCTGGCAAGCAAACGGTTTGCTAACTGCTCGTTGCTCATTTCCAAGGAGAAGATGGCAACGGTTTTTCCCTGTAAGCCAACGTTTTGGGCAATGTTCAGCGCCAAAGAGGTTTTACCCAAGCCGGGACGGGCGGCCAGCAGGATCAGGTCGCTTTTACCAAAGCCGGAAAGCACCCGGTCCAGATCCCGGAAATTGGTTTGCAGCCCCGCATAGGCGGCACGGTCCTGGGCGATTTTGGAAACCCGGTCAAAGCTTTGCAGCAGGGCAGTTTTCAACTCTACCATAGAGGTGTTACTCTGCTGATCCCGGATCTCAAAGATCTTGGCCTCTGCCATATCCAGGATCTCCTGCACCTCGTCACTGCCGGTATAGCAGGCGTCGGTAATTTGATCGCAAATGGTGATCAATCGCCGCAGGTTGGCCTTTTCCACCACGATCTTGGCATAGGCGGCCACGTTTTTGGTGCTGGGCACTGCCGATGCCATATCGTAAAGCAGCTGCTTGGCTTCGGTTTCTTCGTAAATACCTGCCGCCACCACCTGGTTCAGTACCGTTACAAAGTCGATCTTGGCGCTGGTCATGTACATCTCCAAAATTTCGCTGTACACTCTGCCGTATTTTTCCACATAGAAATGCTCCGGCCGCAGGATTGCCGCCAGATCTTCTATGCACCGAAAATCCACGATCAGGGAGCCGATGATGCTTTGCTCTGCCTCCAGGCTATGGGGCACACGTTTTAAATCTTCAAATTCCACGGAGCAGATCCTCCTTTGTTTTTTATATTAGTCCTCTTTTTCCACAGATACATTGATCTTGGCGGCAATGCCGGTGTAAAGTTTTACAGTGCAGGCATAGGTGCCAAAGTTTTTAATGGTGTCGATCACCAGTTTCTTTTTATCAACGGTAATGCCGCTTTCCTTTTCGATGAGGGCGGCGATCTCCTTGCCGGTAACGGCACCAAAGAGCTTTCCGCTTTCGCCGCCTTTGGCCTTCAGTACAAAGGTCTTACCGTCCAGCTTCTTTTTGTTTTCCTGGGCGGCGGCGGTGTCCATGTCAATTTTATGCTGGGCGGCTGCTGCCTTGCCGGCAAAGTCGTTTTGCACCTGGGCATTTACCGGGGAGGCAAGCCCCCGGGCAATCAAAAAGTTCCGTCCGTACCCGTCGGAAACATTAATGGTATCGCCTTTTTTACCTTGCCCTTTTACATCTGCCAATAAAATTACTTTCATTTTCTTTCCTCGCTTTCTTGCCGGATAATTTGGATCAAGCGCTCCTTAACCTCCGGCAGTTCCATATCTTTGATCTGGGCGCCGGCAGAGGCACGGTGACCGCCGCCTCCCAGCTGTTCCAGAATGGTCTGTACGTTATATGTGGCATCGCAGCGCCCGGAGATGTGCACCATTCCGCCGTTGGAATAAACCACAAAGGCGCCTGCAATCTCTGCCACGTTCAGCAGTTCGTCTGCCGCTTTGGCGGCAATTACCTTGATTCCGTCAAAAGGCTCCTGCTCCCAGCAAACCATTGCAATACGATCGGTAACCATTTCCACTCGGTTGATCATTTCCATCTGCTTGCGGTAGGATTGCAGATCATTTTTAAAGAAGCCCCGGATCTCCTGGGGATCGGCACCTGCTTTCCGCAGAGCGGCAGCCGCCTCAAAGGTGCGGGAGCCGGTGCGTTCGGTAAAGTTTTTGGTATCTAAAATGATCCCTGCCAGCAGTACCTGAGCCTCCACCTTGTTCAGCCGGCAGTTTTTGATGTTTTCTGCCAGCTCTGTTACCATTTCACTGCTGGAGGAGGCGTTGGGCTCGTGGAAGGAAACCACCGTATCGGTGATAGCGCCCTCTACCGCCCGGCGATGGTGGTCGATCACCACCACATCCCGGAACGTATTTAAGACCCGCTCGCTTTCAATATAATCCATATCGTGGGTATCCACCACGATCAGCAGTGCGTTTTCTGCCATTTGGCGGGTCATGTGGGAAATTTCGGTAAACACGTTCCGATAATCGGTTTCCATCAGCATATCCAGCATATCCTGGCATAGGTTCTCCTGCTGATTATAAAGGATGTGGGGCTTTTTACCCAGGGCAGTTACACATTTGGCAACGCCCACCGAAGCGCCGATACAATCCAGATCGGCATATTTGTGCCCCATAATGTATACATTTTCCACCCGTTCGATCTGGGCTTTCAGGGCATCGGCAACCAGGCGAACCTTTACCCGCTTGCGGCGGTTGCCCCCCTCGGAGTTGCCGCCGTAAAATTCCATCCGCTCTGTTTCCACATTGGAAAGGGCTGCCTGGTCTCCGCCCCGGGAAAGGGCAAGCTCCAGGGCGCTGCGGGCGGCATCGTCGGTTTTGATCAGATCCCCGTTGCCCACGCCCACGCCAATGGATAGGGTTGCATGGAGTACATTTTCGATGCGAATATCTTTGATGTCGGTTAAGATGCGGAATTTGGTTTCTTTCAGGCTTTCCAGATACCGCCGCTCAAAAAGCAGCATGTATTTATCGTTTTCTTGTTTTACCAGCAAGCCGTTTACCAATTTTGCCAGTTGGCGCACCCGCACCTCTACCCGGTTTACAAACTTGTTTTTTTGCAGGGAGGCTATGTTTTCGGGAATTTCATCGTAGGAATCCAGCAAAATATACGCCACGCAAAGGGAATCTCCTTTGAGCTTGTGGATCTGCTCGTGGAGGGTGTGGTTATCCATCCAATAGACTGCATAAAAATGGTTTTTTCCCTCTTCGCCCTGGCTTAAGATGTAAACGGTGTATTTTTTATCGGCAAAGGTGATGTCGTATTTTCCGCTTTGATGCTTTTTTAACTGATCAAAGGTAATGTTTTTATTGATGGCGTGCACCTTTTGCCCAAAGATCTCGTTGATATGCCCGTCGTGCAGAACTTGGTGAAACAGTTCGTTGTACCAAATGATCTCACCCTTATCATTAAGCAGGGTGATGGGCATGGGAAAGTTGGTCAGATTTTCTCGGGTTGCTTCATCCAGATAAGAGGTGATGCTTTGCAGATAGGAATAGATATGCCGGTTGCGCTGATTGATGGTGAGCAGGTTCACGATAATGAATATGGCGGTGAACAGCAGTTCCACTGCGCCCCACCAGGGCTGCATTACCATGGTGATCAGGGAAAACAGCACCAGCATGGCATATAGCACGATCTCTACACGGGATATATTGAGTTTAATGGATTTCATAAAAAATCGTTCCTCCCGGCACGGTTCAGAATTTTAGTTGCGTTTTACGATGATCCATCGGGGCGTGGTGGCGATCCACCAGCCGATATACATCAGGATGCTATACGGGCTCAATATGGCACCGCCCGCCGAAAAATAGGAAAGCACAAAGCCCAGCCCTATTACCAAAGCGTTGGCAATGGGCGGGATCTTTTTTCTGCGCATCAGCTGCAGAAGCCGATAAAGGGCGGTGAATACATAGAAGAAGCCAAACAGGTCCAGCACCGCCGCCAATGCAGGGTAGTGTTTTTCTGCCAAAAGCAGTACCAGCAGGTAGGAGCCCATGTAAAGAAAACTGATCCCTCTGCGGGGGATCAAGCTTTTCCAACTGCCCAGCCAGCGCCCATCCTTGGGAATGGAGCGGTCTGCCGCAAATAAAGCAAAAAAGAAAAAGCCAACCAAGGCGTAGGCTGCCATTACGATCAGGTAAAAGCCAACGCGCTCTGCCTGGGTGCGGTAGAGTTCAAAAAACTTTACCATCTGCTCCGGCAATGGGGTGTTATAAGCCTGCTGATAAAGATCTGTGTAAAATGCTTCCATCTGCTCCAGCAGTGTGCCGAACCGCAAGGCGACCCGATCGGTTATGTGATAGAGCGCCCAACTGCCGAAATGCAGTTTGCAATAAAGCAGGGAACCGCCCAGCCAAAACAGCCCCGCTGCTGGCAGGGTATAAAGGGCAAGGGGCTTGATCTTTCTGTAGTGGGGCCAGCTCAGGCTTACTGCCAAAGGCGTGCCGCAGCAAAGCGCCCAAATCAACACCGCAGTGGCAAAATCCTCGGCGGCGAAATAAACCACCGGCAAAGCGGCAACCATGGTAGCCCACGCCGGCAGAGTGCCGATCCGGCGGTAGCCGCTTAGGATCAAAGCCGGTACCGCCGCCATAGCGGTGATCAGCGCCATGGTAAAGCCCATATTAAAGCCGCCCAGCAGGTAGGTTCTGCCGCAATATAACAGGATCAGCAGGGAAGCTCCCAGCATGATCCAACTTTTGATCTGTTCTTTTTTCATTATTATTTTTCGTTTTCCTTGGCAATAATGGCATTGACCCGCCGTTCGTGGCGTCCGCCGGCTTCAAATTCGGCGGAAAAATATTCCTCAACGATCTTCAGTGCCAGCTCAATGCCCAGCACACGAGCGCCCATGCAAAGAATGTTGCTGTTATTATGCACCACTGTCATTTTAGCGGAGTAGCAATCGCCGCAAACAGAAGCACGGATCCCCCGTACCTTATTGGCAGCAATGCTCATGCCAATGCCGGTGCCGCAAACCAAAATACCTTTTTCGGCCTTGCCGGCGGCTACGGTTTCTGCCACCATAAAAGCGGCGTCGGTATAGTCGCAGCCGTCGATGGTGCCATCGTAGATAATCTTGTTTTCAACGCCCATTTCGTTCAGCTTTTCGGAGAGAATGGGAAGCCATTCGGTTCCCGCTTTGTCACATCCCAGTACTACCATTTTGTTGTTTCTCCTTTTTCATTTGATATTCCCGCTCTGCCTGGGATAGCCTGAAATAAGCAGGCACCACCCGTTCCGGCGGCAGGGGCTCTAAAAACATGGCGGCATGCGCCACACTTTTTCCTAAAATATGGTTTTTTTGGCTCATCACGATCCGGCTGCCGTTGCAAAGATGTTCCAAAAGATAAGCGCCGTCCCCCAAAAGGACCACATCCCCCTCCAGCGTTTTGATCTGTGCGGCGGCATCTTCCACCGAGCAGGCACAGTCGGGCACCAGGGGGCGGGGGGCACCGTTTTGGTCAAAGGTGTATACGCCCATGTACACCTGCTTGCAGCGCGCGTCCAGCAATGCCACTGCGGTGCGCCCGCTCTCCTTTTCGTTGCAGGCCAACGCCATCAGGGTGGGCACCGGGGTGCAGGGGCGCCCCAACGCCATGCCCTTTACCAAACTGCAGCCGATCCGTAATCCGGTAAAGGAGCCGGGTCCGTTGGTTACGGCAAAGGCATCGATCTCTTTTAGATCCACCCCTGCTTTTTTTAAGGTTTGATCGGTCAGCGGCAGCAGCATCTGGCTGTGGGTGAGCCCTTGGTCGGCAAATCCTTCTGCCAGGATCTGCTCCCCTTCACTCACTGCCACGGCGGCGGTGGTGCCGGCGCTGTCGATACTTAACAGTTTCATAAATTATTCTCCAATCTGATAATCCGTTCCCCCTCCGATTCTCCGTAGGAAAGGGTAAGCCGCCAAGCATCCTCCGGCAGCAGATCTTCGATGTTTTCGCTCCATTCGATCAGCAAAAGCCCTGCGCCTAAATAATCGTAGTAGCCGGTGCTGAACAGGCTATCTGCCCCGTCCACCCGGTACATATCAAAATGATAGACCGGAAAGGGGCCGGTATGATATTCGTGCACCATGGCAAAGGTGGGGCTGGTTACCTCGTCTTGCACCCCAAGGGCGGCACAGAGATAGCGGGTAAAGGTGGTTTTTCCGGCTCCCAGATCGCCAAAGTATGCCAGAACCTCTTGCCCCTTCAGCAACCGGGCCACCTCTTGGGCCGCATGCTCGGTATCTGAAAGGCTGCGGCAAATGTATGTTTTTTCCATTGTTTTACCTCAAAAATGTTGGTGATATAGTATTATAACATAATATATTATTATTTTCAAGATAAAAAATACCTTGAGATTTTGAGGGTTCCATGTTATAATAATATTTAGTTTGATGAAAGGAAGAAATTTACCTTGGCGGAGCAAATAAAACTGTTTTTGCGGCACGTGGTGCGCCGGATCGATTGGATCCTGGGCGGCTTGGTGCTTTTGGCGTGTAGCTATGGCTTGGTGCTGATTTCCTCTGCCACCTCCTCCTTTGGCTCCCGCAAAATGCTTTTTGTGCAGGCGTTTGGGATCCTGGCAGGCATGTTTATGTGCTTGGTTTTGCTCACTTTGGAACACGAAAATCTGGCACGGTTTTCTGTGCCGATCTATGGGCTTTGCATCGTGCTTTTGGTGCTCACGCTGATCTTCGGGATCGAGGTCATGGGCAATAAAAACTGGATCTCCCTGGGGCCTATTAACGTGCAACCCTCGGAGTTTGTGAAGATCGGTTTTATTATTACCTTTTCCAAGCACCTTACCACGGTGCGGCAGTATATCAATAATATTCGGGCACTCCTTCCCCTGGGACTCCACTTTTTGGTCATTGCCGCTCTGGTTGCCATGGAGGGGGATCTGGGCACCACGTTGGTGTTCTTATTTATCTGTATCGTAATGCTGATGGCGGCAGGGCTGCACTGGGGCTTTTTTCTGGGTGGCGCCGTTGTAGTGGGCATTGCCGCGCCCTTTATTTTTGAGAATTTAGAAACCTACCAGCAGATGCGGATCTTGGCTGTCTACGACCCTTCTTTGGATCCTTTGGGTTATGGCTATCACACCATTCAAAGCAAGATCGCCCTGGGCAGCGGCGGGCTTACCGGTGCGGGGTTGTATAACGGTATTCAAACCCAGTACAGTATATTGCCGGAAAAACAAACGGACTTTATCTTTTCCGTATGCGGAGAAGAGCTGGGCTTTGTGGGTTGCTTTTTTGTGATTCTGCTGGAGGCGGCAATTATTCTGCGTCTTCTTTATATTGCACGGCATGCCGCCGATCATATGGGTTGCTTTATTTGCGTAGGGTTGGCTGCCATGCTCTTTATGCAGGCAGCAGAAAATATCGGCATGTGCCTGGGACTTTTGCCGGTGATCGGGCTTACCTTGCCCTTCTTCAGCTACGGCGGCTCCTCTGTGTTGGCACTATGCATGTCCATGGGCTTGGCAATGTCGGTAAACGCAAGCAGGCAGAAAGAACATTTCTTTAAAGATAAGGAGTAGTGACTATGATTTACACCGTTACTTTTAATCCCGCCCTGGACTATGTGATCCGCCTTGATAAATTGGAATTGGGCGAAACCAACCGTTGCCATGGGGAAGAATTATATTTCGGCGGCAAGGGTGTTAATGTATCACTGGTTTTGCGGGAACTGGGTAAAGCAAATACTGCCCTGGGTTTTGTGGCAGGCTTTACCGGCACTGCATTGGAAGAAAATTTAAAGGAGCAGGGCATTAATACCGATTTCATTCACTTAAAGGAGGGGCTCACCCGCATCAATGTGAAGATGAAAGCGGAGCAGGAAACCGAGATCAACGCTCAAGGTCCCGCCATTGATGAGGCAGCCATCGCCGCTTTGTTTGAAAAACTCCATACCCTCCAAAAGGGAGATACTTTGGTGCTGGCAGGCAGCATTCCCGCTACCCTGCCCGCCGATATTTATGAAAAGATCCTGGAGCAGCTGCAGGGTAAAGGCATCCGTTTTGTGGTGGATGCCACCGGGCAACTGCTGATGCGGGTGTTGAAATATAAACCCTTTCTTATCAAACCCAACCATCGGGAACTGGAAGAGCTGGTGGGCAGAGGGCTGAACAGCTCGGCAGAGATTGCCGCAGGAGCAAAAGAACTGCAGGAAAAAGGCGCCCAAAACGTGCTGATCTCCCGGGGGAAAGAGGGGGCTTTGTTGCTGGATGAAACCGGCAAGATTCACGAAATGCCCGCCGTTGGCGGAAAACCGGTGAATACCGTGGGGGCAGGAGATTCCATGGTGGCAGGCTTTATTGCCGGTGCCGACCAGGGGTACGAATTTGCCCTTAAATTAGGCTCCGCCGCAGGCGGCGCCACCGCCTGCCAGGCAGGCCTGGCAAAGAAAGCAGATATTGAAAACCTGCTGCAACAGATCTGAAAAACATAGCAGTGCCGTGTGAAAAACACGGCACTTTTTTACTTTTTAATTGATTTATCCTTTAAAGTGTGATAAAATGACTGTGATTGTGATAAAAGGAGGGATAGGCATGTTATTGGCTGTGGATATTGGAAATTCCAGCATTACCGTAGGCGGTTTCCGGGAAGATGCGGAGCCGGTTTTCACCCTGCGCTTTGCCGCAGAGGAACGCCGCACTGCCGATGAATATGCTAATACCCTGCGGCAGGTACTGCGGATGCGGGATGTGGCGCCGGAAGAGATCACCGATTGTGCCATTGCCTCGGTAGTGCCGAGCCTGACCCATACCCTTGAGGCCGCATTGCAGCTGATCCACCCATGCAAAGTGCTTATTGTGGGCACCGGAGTAAAGACCGGCGTTTCGGTGCGTACCGATGCTCCCGGCGAGGTGGGAGCCGATATTATTGCCAATGCTGCCGCCGCAGTAAAAATGGCAACGCCGGCGATCTTGGTGGATATTGGAACTGCCACCACCATATTCGCCTTGAATGATAAAAAAGAACTGATCGGCGGGGTGATCCTGCCGGGTATTTCCGCCTCTTTGGAGGGGTTGCGTTCTTCCACCGCCCAGCTGCCCATCGTAGCGTTGGAGCCGCCCAAAAAAGCAATCGCCAAAAACACGGCAGAGTGTATCTCCACCGGCGTTTTGCAGGGTCATGCCTTTGCTATCGACGGCTTTATCCACCGTTTTTGCGGGGAGCCGGGGATGAAAGATGCAGTTGTGATCGCCACCGGCGGGCTTTGTAATTTGGTTCTGCCCCTGTGCGGCCATAACATCACAGCAGAGCCCTTTTTGACCCTTAAGGGGTTGCGGGTGATCTATGAAAACACCCGTAAAAAACAAATATGTTAGTGCCTTGTGCATGGCATAAATAAATTGAACTGCGATGTACTTACTTGGGAGTAAGACGTCAGCATCGGGTAAAGTCCCGAAAAGGAGCGTTTTCTTATGGAAAGAAAAACAGCAAAACAGCGCACATTGCGCCTGGTTCAGCTGGCAATTTTGCTGGCGCTGGTCATTGTGTTGCAGCAATTTGGCAGCAGTATCAAGGTGGGTCCCACCAGTTTTAGCTTGGTGCTCATTCCCATTGCCCTGGGCGGTATGCTGCTGGGCCCCGGGGCAGGTGCTTTTTTGGGGCTGGTGTTTGGTGTGATCGTATTTCTTGCCGGTGTGACCGGGCAGGATGTTTTTACCCAGATCCTCTTTCAGGATCATCCCTTTCTTACGGCAGTCACCTGCCTGGGCAAGGGTGCCGCTGCCGGCTTTGGCGCCGGGCTTGCGTATAAACTGATTGCCAAAAAGAATACTGTTGTGGCAGGCTTTACCGCCGCCGCTGCGGCCCCTATTTTGAATACCGGTTTGTTTATTTTGTGCGCTCTGCTGATGAGCGATACCCTTGCTGCCAACTTTGTGGCAGACGGTTCCACCGTGATCTATTTCCTGGTGATCGGCTGTGCCGGTATTAATTTTATTGTGGAATTTTTAGTTAATTTGTTGGTTTCTCCCGCCTTGAATATGGTGGTGAATGTTGTGACGAAAGAATTAAAGAAATAATGAAAGCGATTAAGAACGTAAAGATCATACAAGGCGGCAAGGTTTTGCCGGAATCGGTATTGCTCTTTGAGGAGCGGATCCTGGGTTTTTCTGCCGAAATTCCTGCTCATGCCCAGGTGACCGATGGGGGCGGTTTATATCTTTCCGCCGGGTTTATCGATCAGCACATCCACGGCTACCGGGGGGAGGATACCATGACCCATTCTCCCGCAGGGATGGCGGCATCGTTGCCGGAAAACGGCGTAACCGCCTTTCTGCCCACCACCATGACCATGGAGCGGGAGGCTATTGCCGCCGCCATGGAGCGGATCCGGGCGGCAATGAAAACCGTTAAAGGCGCACGGGTGCTGGGTTGCCATATGGAGGGTCCCTTTATCCACCCCAGTAAAAAGGGCGCCCAGGACGGTGCCCACATTTTACCCCCTGCTATGGAGTTGGTGGAGCCCTTTGCAGATGTGATCAAGGTCGTGACCTACGCTCCGGAACGGGATGAAAAAGGTGCCTTCGCCAAGGCACTGCGCCAAAGGGGGATCGTGCCCTCGGTGGGGCACACCAATGCCACTTACAAAGAAGCCGCCGCCGGATACCGGGCGGGGGCAATGAGCACCACCCACTTTTTTAATGCTATGACACCCCTCCACCATCGGGATCCCGGTGTGGTGGGGGCGGCCTTGGAAAGTGATGCTTACATAGAACTGATTGCCGATACCATCCATGTGAACCAACACTTGTTTCCGGTATTGGCAAAATTAAAGCAGGATCGGCTCTGCCTGATCACCGATTGTATGGAGGCGGGGGGCTTACCCGATGGCAGGTATGCCCTGGGCGGTCAGCCGGTGGAGGTAAAGGATCACCAGGCACGGCTTTTAGATGGCACCCTGGCAGGCTCGGTGCTGAAACTGAACGAGGGTGTGCGGAACATGGCGGCGTTTGTTGGCTTGCCTGCTGCCGTGCAAATGGCAACGGAAAATCCTGCCCGTTTGCTGGGGATCGATAAGGAAATGGGCACCCTATTGCCCGGTACCCTGGCAGATTTTGTTCTGATGGATGAAAATTGCAATATCCGTGCCACCTTTATTGGGGGCGCATGCGTGTTTGTGAGGAATTGATGATGAAAAGAATAGCAAGTTTTTCGGTGAACCACGATGTGCTGGAGCCGGGAATGTACCTTTCTCGGATCGACGGCGATGCGGTGACCTACGATATTCGCATAAAAAAACCCAACGGCGGGGAATACCTTGCCAACGGCGCCATGCATACCTTTGAGCATCTGTTTGCCACTTACGCTCGGAACACAGTGTATGCCGATCAGATCTTGTATGTGGGTCCCATGGGCTGCCGCACCGGCTTTTATCTTTTGCTGCGGGATAAGGTTTCCCATGCAGAAGCCATTCGGTTGGTGCAGGAGTCTATGGCATTTATTGCCGCATACGAGGGGGAGATCCCCGGCACCAATAAGATCGAATGCGGAAATTATTTGGAGCACGATCTGCCGGGCGCCAAAAAGGAAGCTGCTGTCATGGTGCGGGTACTGGAGCATTGGACACCGGAAATGATGAAATACAAAGAGTAAAAATTGCTGTAAAAAATACCATTTGCATTAAATAATAAGGAAAAAGGAAGATTTAGACATGGGTTTTATTATTGACGTAATTGGCGCAGTGTACAAGTTTTTATGGAAGGACCTCTTTACCATTCCTTTGCCGGGCGGCGGCACTTTAGGGTTGCCGCTGTTGGTGCTGCTTTTGATTCCTGCGGGGATCTATTTCACCATTCGCACCAAATTTTTGCCGGTACGTAAATTCCCTGAAATGCTGCGGGTGAGCATGGAAAAAAGCGATAAAAAGACCGGTGCTTTGTCCGGTTGGCAATCGCTGATCGTATCCACTGCCACCAGAGTGGGCATGGGCAACCTGGTGGGTGTGGTTGCTGCTATTTCTGCCGGCGGTGCCGGCGCGGTGTTCTGGATGTGGGTCACCGCTCTGATCGGCTCTGCCACCGCCTTTATCGAGGGCACCATGGCGCAAATACATAAAGAAAAAGATCCCCTTTACGGCGGCTGGCGGGGCGGCCCTGCCCAGTATATCCACGCCACCGTGGAAAAATGGCGTAAAAAGCCCATTAAAAAATCTGTTTTGGCAATTCTTTTTGCCATTTCCGGCTTGATCTGCTGGGGCGGCATCAGCCAGGTGATCGGTAATTCTGTAACCGAATCCTTTACCAATGCTTTTCATATTCCCCCTATCTATACCATCCTTGTGGTGGTTGCGTTGGCTGCCATTATTGTTCTTCGCAAGAACGCCACGGTGAAGGTGTTGGATATTATGGTGCCTATTATGGCGGCGCTGTATTTCTGCTTTACCATCTTTATTATGGTGAAAAATATCGGTCAGATGCCCAATGTGTTCGGTCGGATCTTCTCCGAAGCCTTCGGGCTTCGTCAGGTGGCCGCCGGCGGCTTTGGCGCCGTGCTGATGAACGGCGTAAAGCGGGGGCTCTTTTCCAACGAGGCCGGCTCCGGCTCTGCTCCCTGTGCCGCCGCTGCTGCCGAAACGGATCACCCTGTTAAGATCGGATTTTTGCAGGCGTTGGGCGTGATCATCGATACCATCGTGATCTGTACCTGCACCGCCATGATCATGCTTCTGGTACCGGAGGGCAACCTGGCAGGTTTGGAGGGTATGGCGCTGTTGCAAACGTCCATGGAGTATCACTTGGGAATGTTCGGTTCCGTTTTTGTGGCGGTAGTGATGTTCCTTTTCTGCTTCTCCACCTTTATCGGCGTGCTGTTTTATGCCCGCTCCAACGTGGCATACCTCTTTGGCGATAACTGGGCCTCCCAAACTGCCTATAAGGTATTTGCTCTGATCATGCTGTTTATCGGCGGTTTGGCAACCTATACCTTTGTGTGGGATCTGGGCGATGTGGGTATTGGACTCATGACCATTGTAAATCTTTTGGTATTGATCCCAGGCGCCAAGCCCGCCCTCAATGCCTTAAAAGAGTACGAGCAAAAGAAAAAGCAAAAATAAAAGAAAACAAGGAGAAAGAATAAAACATCTTTCTCCTTGTTGCTTTATTGATTGTCACAATCTGTTTGCTTTCTTCCTTTTTCTGCGCATTTTTTAGTTCAAACGGAAGTTTTCGGTAAAATACATATGGTTGGCATAGCCCACCGAAAGGTTGAATTCGCCGGGCTCAGAAATGAATTTTTGTTGAAAATTCCACAGGCGGAGCATAGGCTCGGTGATTTTGAACTGCACGTCCTTTTTCTCTCCGGGCTGTAGCAGGATCTTTTCAAAGGCAATCAACTCCTGCACCGGGCGAACGGTGGAGGAAACAAGATCCCGCAGGTAAAGCTGAACAGTTTCTTTTCCCGGCCGATCTCCGGTGTTTTCTACCGTAACGGTAACGGTAATGGAGGAATCGGCATCCATTTCCGCTTTATCTAATACCATGGATCTGTAGGTGAAATTGGTGTAGGATAATCCTTGCCCAAAGAAAAAGAGGGGAAGGTTGCCGCAGTCCAAATAAGTGGAGACAAAGCTCTGGCGTACACCTTCCGGCTTGGTTTTGGGTCTGCCGGTGTTGGTGTAGTTGTAATAGATCGGGCATTGACCAACAGATTTTGGAAAACTCATAGAGAGTTTTCCGCAGGGATTGGCATCCCCAAAAAGCAGGCGGGCAGCGGCTCTGCCGCCTTCGGTGCCGGGATACCACATCTCTAAAATGGCGGGGGCAGTTTCTGCCAATTTATTCAACACCAAGGGTCTGCCGTTAAATAACAGTACGGCTGTGCGGGGGTTGGCTTTTAAAACAGCATCTGCCAGTTGTTGCTGTACACCGGGCAGGGAAAGATCGGTGCGGCAGTTGCCCTCACCGCTGTAATCCAGTGGTTCACCCAGGCAAAGAATTACAATGTCGGCTTGCTGTGCGGCAGATACTGCGGCAGAAAATGCGCCGGTATCGGTATCTTCCAAATACATTCCGCACCCTTCCACCACATTGATCCGGGCATGGGGGAGCAGTTCTTCCAGCCCTGTTTTTACCGTTACGCATTCATCACAGCGTCCGGAGCCTGCCCAACCGCCAATCAATCCGTTATAGGTGCCAAAGGGACCGATCAAGGCGATCTCTTTTACATTTTTATCAAAGGGAAGGACCCCTTCGTTCTTAAGCAGAACGGAGGATTCTTCGGCAGCTCTGCGCACAATCTCCCGGTTTTTGGGAGATAAATAAAGTTCCGCTTCTTTTTCCACAGATGCACCGTGGTAGGGATCCTCAAATAGACCCAGTTCCTTTTTGAACTTCAACACCTTCATAACAACGCGGTCTAATTGGCGCATGGTGATGCGTCCCTCTTGGATCAGTTCTTTTAGGTGTTTGTGGTAGGCAGAAGACATCATTTCAATATCGCAGCCGTTTTTAAATACCATTTCTGCCGCTTCCTTCAGATCGGCAGCAACACCGTGGCGGCGCAGTTCGTTTACTGCGCCGTAATCACTGATCACCAGGCCCTTGAAGCCCCATTCCTTGCGCAATACCGTTTGCATCAGCCAGGGGTTCGCTGTGGAGGGAATGCCGTTTAAATTATTGAACGAGGGCATGATCATTTTAGCACCGGCATCAATGCAGGCTTTGTAAGCAGGCAGATAGAATTCCCGCAGGATGTGTTCGGAAAGTTCTACGGTGTTATAATCTCTGCCCGCTTCTGCGCCACCGTAGGCGGCAAAGTGCTTTACACAGGTTGCCAAGTTACCCGGCTTTGAAATATCGTCCCCCTGAAAAGCCCGTACCTGCGCGGCACCCAATACCCCGGTAAGGTAGGGATCTTCACTGTAGGTTTCCATTACCCGCCCCCAGCGGGCATCCCGTACATAATCGACCATGGGGGTAAAGGTTACCTGAACACCGCCTGCAGAAGCCTCTTCGGCGGTCATACGGGTACATTCTTCCATAAGCGCAGGGTCAAAACAGCAACCCATGCCGATGGGTGCCGGGTAGATGGTGCGAAATCCGTGGATTACATCCCGCATAAATACCATGGGAATCTTATTACGGTCTTGCTCCAAATGCTCTTTTTGTATTTTGATCATATCGGCGGCGCCCAAGGTGCCTAATGTACTGCCGACACGGGGAAGATCTTCAGGCGTTAATCCCATTGCTTCAATAGGGCCGGTAATTTCGGTTTTATTGTTGATAAAAAAGGATGCGGTCAGCTGAACCAGTTGCCCGATCTTTTCTTCGGTGGTCATATTTTTTAGAAGTTTCTTTAAAGATATTTCCATAATATATCCCCTTTCTTGCGGTTTTCTTTATTATAAAAGAAAAAAGATAAGCCGTCAATGAGATCGTCAACGAAAAAGTTTCGTAAAAAATAGTAGAGACCTATATGGGGTTTCCTTTGGATTTTTGTTGAATTTTAATGTAAAAAGGCTTGAAACTTCAAGGAAAATATTTTATAATAAATCTATCTGTGCAATAAACAGCAATTTTTGGAAGGAGAAACCATCATGAACTATTCACATGAAGTTGAGAGTATGTGCGTAGTGGCCAAGGGTCCCCATCACGGTCCCGCCCCCATCCCCGAAGAGGGTAAGTGGGTAAAGGCTACTCAGATCAGCGATATCAGCGGTCTTTCCCACGGTATCGGCTGGTGCGCACCCCAGCAGGGTTGCTGTAAGCTGACCCTGAATGTTAAAGAAGGTATTATTGAGGAAGCTTTGGTAGAGACCCTGGGCTGCTCCGGTATGACCCACTCTGCCGCCATGGCAGCCGAGATTCTGCAGGGCAAGACCTTGCTGGAAGCCCTGAATACCGACCTGGTATGCGATGCCATCAACGTGGCTATGCGTGAGATCTTCAAGCAGCTGGTATACGGCCGCACCCAAACCGCTTTTTCCGAAGACGGTCTGCCCATCGGTGCTTCTTTGGAAGATCTGGGTAAGGGCTTGCGCTCCCAGGTGGGCACCATGTTTGCCACTAAGGTAAAGGGTGTTCGTTATATGGAAATGGCAGAGGGCTACATTCTGAAGGTGGCTCTGGATGCCAACAACGAGTGTATCGGTTATCAGTTCGTAAACCTGGGCAAAATGATGGATATGATCCGCAAGGGTGCTGATCCTAAAGATGCCTTTGAAAAGAACATCGGTACTTACGGTCGGTTCGATGATGCTGTGAAGTACATCGACCCCAGAGCAGAATAAGGAAGGAGGAACAACAATGGCTACTTTTGAAGGTTACGAGAGAAGAATCGGCAAGATCCAGCCGGTACTGGAGCAGTATGGCTTTGCTACCCTGGACGAAGCCAACGAGTATTGCTTGTCCAAGGGCATTGATGTTGCCTCTATCGTGAAGGGCGTTCAGCCCATCGCATTCGAGAACGCTTCCTGGGCTTATACCCTGGGCTGCGCCATCGCACTGAAAAACAACAGCAAAAACGCAGCCGATGCTGCAAGAGATATTGGTGTTGGTCTGCAGGCATTCTGCATTCCCGGCTCCGTTGCCGAAACCAGAAGCGTAGGCCTGGGTCACGGTAACCTGGCTGCCATGCTGCTGGAAGAAGAAACCAAGTGCTTCTGCTTCCTGGCAGGTCATGAGTCCTTCGCCGCTGCCGAAGGCGCTATCGGTATTGCAAGAACCGCAAATAAGGTACGTAAAGAGCCCCTGCAGGTTATCCTGAACGGTCTGGGCAAAGACGCTGCCTACATTATTTCCAGAATCAACGGCTTTACCTATGTGGAAACCGATTACGATTTCTACACCAGCGAGCTGAAGATCGTGAACACCACCGCTTATTCCGACGGCGAGCGTGCCAAGGTCAACTGCTACGGCGCTGACGATGTCCGCGAAGGCGTGGCCATCATGTGGCACGAGGGTGTTGGCGTTTCCATCACCGGCAACTCCACCAACCCCACCCGCTTCCAGCACCCCGTTGCTGGCACCTACAAGAAGGAAATGACCGAGGCTGGCAAGAAGTACTTCTCCGTTGCCTCCGGCGGCGGCACCGGTCGTACCCTGCATCCCGACAACATGGCTGCCGGCCCTGCCTCCTACGGCATGACCGACACCCTGGGCCGTATGCACTCCGACGCTCAGTTCGCCGGTTCCTCTTCCGTGCCTGCGCACGTGGAGATGATGGGCCTGATCGGCGCCGGCAACAACCCCATGGTCGGCATGACCGTGGCCGTGGCCGTGGCTATCGAAGAAGCCAGCAAGTAAGGCAGCCGGGCTGCACCCTCCTCGCAAAGAAGCAATGTGCTTTAGCATAGTGGTTTCTGCGTGAAGAGGTGGGCCGGGTTCACACCCAATCCGCAAAGGAACAAAGCGCAACTGCGAAATGGTTTCTGCGTGGAGCAAGTGTGAGCATACGCAATTTGCAAAAATCAAGGAGCTTGTCTGAAAAGGCAAGCTCCTTTTTAGTTTATCTTTTGAAAATCTTTACAAATGCTATATCTCGTTGTATACTTGATTTTAGAAGAAAAGTGTACATTTTGAGGAGTGATTACATGGCAGTGCCAAAGTTTTTTAAGTCGGAGGCCAAGCGGTCTTAG
>JAZSRD010000107.1:0-26018 GCA_045538295.1 Eubacteriales bacterium | reverse complement strand
CGTCCCGCTGGGGACAATCGGTGGGAATATCCAGATAATTGCTCTTTTGACCCCAAATAATATTATGATAAAGCTGATTGAGCAACGGATTTCCGCAATGAAAACCGCCGGTACGCTTCATCTCGGAATGCACTGCCACGGCGGTAAAAGCATCGGCGCCGATCTCCGGGGGGCATTCCAGCAGGCGGATATAACGGAAGCCGTAAAAGGTGAAATGGGGGGCAAGGATCTCTTCCTCGCCGCTTAAAATAAACTTGGCATACGCCTTGGCGGAGCGGTAGTTTTCCGTGTAAAAATTACCGTCTTTATCCAACACCTCTGCATGGTCAAAGGCTATGGTATCTCCCCGGGTTCCCTTTACATGAAGTTCCACCCAGCCGGTCATATTCTGCCCAAAATCCAGCACCCGCTCCCCCTTGGGGGTGGTGATCTCTGCAATGGGCTTTAACCGCTCCTGGGGCTTGATCCATTCTCCCACCTGGGGAATCGTATGATAGGTCTTTTCAGCGTGGACCGCCTTGCCCAAGAAGGCAGGTTCCAAGGTACCGTCCCACACCTCGCCATTATAAATATCGGTGTAGGTTACAGGGTGGGTATAGCAATCCCAGCTTTCATCGGTGTGTACAGTTTCTGCGGTGCCATCCTCAAAATATGCGGTAACGGTTGCCGCTGCCCGCACAATATCATCGTAAAAATGCTCCGTGTGGCTATAGCCGATGGTGCCAACGCCCCAGCCTCTGCCCACTTCCACCGCAACGGTGCCGCCGTTACCCAGCAGTTCCGTTACATCGTAGGTCTGCGCCTGGATCCGGCTGGTATAAGAGGTCCAGCCGGGAGTGAGCACCTGGTCGCCCACCTTCTTGCCGTTTATCAGCAGGTTATAAACGCCCATGGAGGTAACGCAAGCCTCCACCTTTTGGGGCACCTTGCTCCAGTTGATCTCTTTTTGAAAATAAATCGCCTGGTCGCCGGTGTTTTTAGGAGAATTAATCCAATTCATTGTTTTGCACCTCTTTTATTAATTTTAAAATGTCTTGATACACTTTTTGACCGCCCGCCAGTACCGATGACGGCTTGCGGGGGTCCAAGGGCTTACCCTGCCAATCGCACACCACGGCGCCCGCTTCTTGAGCGATCAGCATGCCGGCGGCAAAATCCCAAGGCTGCAATAGCCCTTCGAGCATGGCGGCAGTTCTGCCGGCAGCGGCATAAACCATGGCGAGGGCGGCACTGCCGATACGGCGCATATCTCCCGCCCGCAGGATCAGTTCCTCTGTCATTCTTCCCACCTCTTTGGCACGATCCTTATAATAAGGCATGGTGCCCAGGTCGATAATGGCATTTTGGAACTCCACCTCATTATCCGCATGGATGGGTACGCCGTTACAAAAAGCACCCTTCCCCTTTTCTGCAGAAAAAAGTTCCTCGGTAAAGGGATTATACACCGCACCAAAAACAACCTCCCCATCCTTAAACAAGCCCAGGGAGATGGCGCTTTGGTGATAATGGGTAATAAAATTAGCAGTGCCGTCGATGGGATCCAGGATCCATAGCGGCTTGGAAAAATCGGGGTAATTTTCCTGCTCCTCGCTCAAAAAGCCATAGGCGGGATACTGCTCTTGCAGCCCCCGTCGCAAAAATTCCTGCACCGCCACATCCACGTCGGTTACAAAATTACTGCGCCCTTTTACCGCGACCTCTGCCCTGCGGCAGTCGGTCATCAGTTTTCCTGCTTCTTTCAGTAATTCTAAGATCTGTTTCACCGATGCAACGCCACCTTTTTGTACAGCATCAAAAGCACCCTCTTCCCAAAGAATTCCAAGATGTTCATCTTGACACCATTATATACCTAATGATATAATAAAAACAACCGATATCTTTGATAGATTAGGGGGTGATTTTGTTATGGAAACCAAACGATTCTCCCAGTTAAACGAAGAAAAGATCATTATGACCACCGCCACGGCGCCCACCACCCCTTACCACGACCACGACTTTTTGGAGTTGACCTACGTGGTGCAGGGCAAAGCCAATCATCTGATCGGGGATCACTCCTCGGTGATCGGGCAAGGGGATTACTTTATTGTGGATTACGGGGTGCGGCACAAATACACCCAGATCGGGCAAACGCCCTTTGTGGTGATCAACTGCCTGTTTCTTCCCCGCCTGATCGATGAGACCCTTACCGACTGCCGCCGGTTTCAGGACCTTGCCGACAACTACCTGATCAAATTTAATTACCGCAATTTGGCAGATCGCCCCACCGGATTGATCTACCACGATCACGACGGGCATATTGGGCAACTGATCACCTGCCTTTCCAAGGAATACAACGAAAAGCAGGTGGGGCACCAGGAGATGATGCGCTGCCAGTTGATCGAGATCCTGATCGACACTATGCGCCGGGTCCACCGCCCAGCAGAGGCGCCGGAAGAAAGTGAACTGGTGCAATACATCACCCGGCAGATCGATAAAAACTTTATGAAAAAGCTCTCTTTGGCGGAAATGGCAAAAAAATGCTGCTATAGCCTGGCATATGTGAGCAAGCGGTTTAAAGAAGAAACGGGCATGACCTTTCAATCTTACCTGCAAACGGTACGGATCAAAGAAAGCTGTCGCCTGCTGGCGAATACCTCCAAAAAGATCGCCGAGATCAGCGATCTTGTGGGGTATTCCGATGCCAAATTCTTTAACCAACTATTTAAAAAGCAAATGGGGATGACCCCCAGAGAATTTAAAAAAACATATAATCAGAAAGGGAATTGACCATGAAACGTATTCTTTGCTTGATCTTAGCACTTCTACTTCTTACCCCGGCAGCCTTTGCCGATGAAGACCTCACCTTTACCATGAGCAGTGTGAGCGGCAAGGTGGGCGATACCGTAGCAGTGATCGCCTCGGTTAAAAACGCTCCTGTTTGCGCCTCCTACCAAGTTATTTTTACATACGACGATACGGTGCTGGAAGTGGTTAAGGGCGAAAACGTTAATTCCGACGGTATTTTTATGATCAATACCGACACCAGCAACGGCGGCAAAAAAGCCGTGAATGCCCTGGCTGCAGATGCAGATAAGGTGCTGGAGGGAGATACGGATCTGTTTAAGGTTACCTTTAAGATCATCGGCAAGCCTGCCGATGAAAAGGGAACACTGCTGGAAATGGTTAAAAATGAGTTTGTTGAAACCACCAAACTCAAACAGCTATATCCCACGGTGGAGCCCTGCCGGATTACAGTGACCGATGATACGGCCGCAGAACCCCTGCCGGACGATGAGCCCCCTGTTTTCGACGATGACCCGGATACCGACGAAGAGCCCGATGCCGACGATGAACCCGAGTCCGACGAACCCCCCTCCACCGTCAATAAACCCTCCACCGATACCGAGCCCGACACGGAAACCGGAGCAGGCACAGAAAACACCCCTGAAACCAACGGCACCACCGGCAAGGACGAATCTGCCAAGCCGGAAAAAGAAGATAAAAAGCCCACCGGCTCCTGGGTGGTGGATGAAAACAACGACGAGATCTACCATGTAACCGAGGACGGCGATGCCACCGTTTATCATCCGGAATACACCGAAAAGCCCGAAGAGGGCAAGGTGACCGAGATCATTTTGAAGGATGAAGAGGGCAAGGACGCCGGCTCCATTAAAGTGGAAAAACAAGAGGACGGCACCCTGGAAGTAGTGGAGCAGGATCTGAACACCGATAAAAACGGCTTCCCCGGCTGGGGCTGGGCCGTGTGCATGATTGCTGCTGTGGTAATTGCAGGCGGCGCTGTGGTGTTGGCACTGAAAAAACGCCAAAACGACGAAGAAATCTATGGGGAGGAAGCAGGCCATGAAGAATAAATATCCTTTACTGCTTTCCTCCATTCCCAAAACCGCTCTGTGGGGCGGGCAAAAGCTGAACCGTTACTATGAGAACTGCCCCTATGAAAAGTTCAGTGAGCTGTGGGTGCTTTCGGTGCGGGAAGAGGATCAATGTGTGATCCAAAACGGCACTGAAAAGGGCAAGACCCTGCGGGAATACCTGGGGCACAATGAGCCCTTTCCCCTGCTGATCAAATTTATCGACGCCGCCGACAAACTCTCTGTTCAGGTGCACCCGGACGATGAAATGGGCGCCAAAGAAGGGGATCAGGGCAAAACCGAGATGTGGTATATTATGGAAGCCGAAGAAGGCGCCGAGTTGATCTACGGTTTAAAAGAGGGCAAAACTGCCGCAGATTTCTGCAAGGCGGTAGAAGCAGGCAATGTGGATTCGGTGCTGCATCATCAGCCGGTGAAGGCCGGAGAGACCTACTTTATCCCTGCCGGCATGATCCACGGCATCGGCGCCGGTATTTTGGTGGCAGAGATCCAGCAAAACAGCGATCTCACCTACCGGGTATACGATTACGACCGGGTGGGTGCCGACGGCAAAAAGCGCCCCTTACATATTGAAAAATCCATGGCGGCTGCCAAGGATCTTACCCCCGCCGATGTGGAACGGCTGCAATTTGAAGGCGGCAGCGAGGGGATCGTAAACTGTTGCTATTTTATGGTGGCACAGCACGACGGCGCTTTTAAAGGCTGTGTAAAGGATGTGTTTGAGGTGCTGATGGTAACCAGTGGATGCGGCAGGGTGACCGCCGGCGGAGGAACGGTTGAACTAAAAGCAGGGCAATGCTGCTACCTGCCGGAGAACTTGGGCGAATACACGGTTGAAGGGGATCTGACTCTCCTGCGTTCCCATATCAACAAATAAGGAGACGCAATTATGGTTATATGCACGCAAACAGATGTGGTTGCCAACCATTACGGAGAGAAAAAAGCCTTGGAAATGATGAGAGAGGCAGGCTTTGATGCCGCCGACCTTTCTCTGTTTAATTTGGAAAAGGATCCCCGCTGGATGGGAGAAAACTATAAGGAAGAAGCGATTGCTCTGGGGGAATATGCCAAAGAATTGGGCATTCCCTTTGTGCAAGCTCACGCCCCCTTTTCCTTCGACTGGAAAAATCGGGATTATGAAACGGACATTTTCCCTCTGATCTATCGCGGCGTGGAGATCGCCGCATTGGCAGGTGCCAAGCTGGTGGTGGTACATCCCATCCATTATGGAGATTACTATGGCCGTGAAGAAGAAATCTTTGAACGAAACATGGCATTTTACCCCCGCTTTATCCCTCTTTGCGAGAAATACGGCATTAAAATCTGTGTGGAGAATATGTGGAAGACCCACAAACTGCGCAAGATGATCGACCACAGCGCCTGTTCCCGCCCCGCCGAATTTATTCGCTATGTGGACACCCTGAACGCAGAGGGCGGCGACCACTTTTGCGCCTGCCTGGATCTGGGGCACATCGGCTTGGTGGGTGAGGATCCCGTGGCAATGATAAAAGCTCTGGGCAGCCGCATTCAGGCGCTGCATATTCACGATAATAATTATCACGACGATACCCACACCCTTGCAGGCACTTCACACATGCCCATGGTCACTATTTTTGAGACCCTAAAAGAGGTGGGCTACAAAGGGCCCTATACCCTGGAGGCAGATAACTTTATTAAAAATATGCCAAAAGAATTATATCCTTTGGCGCTGAAATTCATGGCAGACACCAGCCGATGGTTCAGTAAAATTATGGATTAAAGCAATGGGGCTGTAAAAAATCTCAAGATTTTTTACAGCCCCATTTTTTGGGAGATAGGAAAAATGTTTGAAACCTCCAAATCGAGCCGTAGCCTTTGGTTACGGGTACCCGATGGCGTATGTGATACGCCGAGTGGCTCGATTTGGAGGTAGCAAAAGGCTCTATAAAAAGAAAAAATATTGCCCAGAGGCAATATTTTTTCTTCCTTTTTATTTTGTTACGAAGGATTGCTGTTAAAAGCTCCTGTTTTTTCTTGCCTTTTGCGGTTCGGACTTTTTTTACATCTCCATTATTCTTTAGATATTGATGTATTTCCGTCCATTTGCCGTAAGGGTGGCAACCCGGGAAAAGCCGCAGGAACGCACCAGTTCCAGTGCTTGGTCAAAACCTTTGGCAAGAAAATCCGCATCATGGCAATCGCCGGTAATAATCACTTCTCCGCCCAATTCTTGGATCAGTTTAAGTAATTGGGGTGCCGGGTAGGGTGTGGTGCGGTAGCCCCGGCTCATGGCGCCGCAATTCACCTCAAACAAAGCACCGCTTTTCACAAGTTCCCTTACTGCCGCTTCTGAAGCCGCCCGGTACCGGGGGTGGTCTTCGTTAAATTTGGGGCTTACCTCCTGGAACTTGGTTACCAGATCAATATGCCCAATAATGGCACAAGGTATCTTTTTTGCCACCTCTGCCAGGTGGCGGTAATAATTCTCAATAAAGGCGTAAGCATCCCCTTGATAATCCTCACGGAGTACCTCTTCGTAGGTTTCCAGGCTCCAATCCACCTCGGCAACATGCTCTCCCCGGCGCATTCCGTGCACCGATGCGATCACGTAATCAAAGCCATCAACGGAATCGGGGGAATAATAATCCTGCTCAATACCGCAAAGGATCTCGATCTGATCCCGGTATTTTTCTTTTAGTCGGCGGATCTCTTGGCAATATTTTACCGTATCCTCCCGGGTCATGCCCCATTCCCGCCCATCGTTCATGTGGGCGTGGTCGGTGAAGCCCAGGGTTGCAAAGCCCAACGCAATGGCTTTTTGCACCATTTCTTCCGGAGTGTTTTTTCCGTCACTAAAATTAGTGTGAACATGAAAATCGCCTTGTAATATCATGGTCATTCTTCTCCTATTTTTAACCTGCATTCTTCTTCTAATTTTTTATAAGCCACCTTACCCACCAACGTTTTGGGAAGATCCTTCCGAAACTCCACCTCCCGGGGGCAAGCGTATTTAGCAATATAGGTTTTACAGTAGTCCAGCAGTTCCTGCTCCAAAGCATCGCTTGGAGCCACGCCCTGTTTTGGCACCACATAGGCTTTCACCCGATGCATCCGGTAAGGATCCGGCACACCGATCACGCAGCTGAGCTGTACCTTGGGATGACCGTCCAGCACATTTTCGATCTGGGAGGGGTACACGTTATAGCCACTGGTCACAATGATCCGTTTCAGCCGCTGGCGGAAGTAGATAAAGCCATCGGCATCCATTACTCCCAGATCGCCGGTATGGAGCCAGCGCTCACCGTCGGCATGGAGCTTTAGGGCATTGGCAGTTTCTTCGGGGCGGTTCAGATACCCTATCATTACCGTGGGGCCTTTCAGGCAGATCTCTCCCTCTTCCCCATAGGGAACCTCTTGGGTGGTGCCCACCTTGCAGATCTTATAGTCCATATCCGGGTAGGGAAGCCCGATACTGCCCTCCCGCTCCAGGTGATCGGGAGTAAGGCAACTGGCGGTTACACACTCGGTGGTGCCGTAGCCCTCCCGAATGCGTACAGCGGCGCCCCGCTCTGCCAAAAAGCGGTCCATCTTTCGCTTTAATTCCACCGAAAGGCTATCCCCGCCGGAAAATACCCCCAGCAGGCAGGAAAGATCCGCCTTGTCCAGATAGTCGGTGCGGGTGAGGGCTTCAAACAGGGTGGGAACCCCCGCAATATAGTTGGGCTTTTCTTTTTTGATCAGCCCGGCATAATCCTTCACATTAAAACGAGGCACCAAAATTGAGCAGGCGCCGCCCACAAGGGCGGTGTGCACGCAAACGCCCAGCCCAAAGCCGTGGAACATGGGCATGGCTGCCAGGATCTTCTTCCCCGCAACGGGGCGGGCCGCCATGGCTTCTGTTTGCTTTGCCAGGGCATTTAAGTTTCCGTTGGAAAGCAGGATCCCCTTATTGATTCCCGTGGTGCCGCCGGAAAAAAGGATCACCGCACCTTCGGCAGCAGTGGACTCTGCCCGCTCATAGAGCTTGCCCCCTGCCAGAAAGGTGCTCCATTCCAGCAGATTTTCTGCGGGCTGCAGCTTGGGATGCTTTCTTTTGATTCCCAGGCGGTAGCCCCATTTTTTAATGCCGCCAAGGGCATCGTCTATATCGGTGATAATCAGGTGCTTTAGGGGATATTCCTTTTGCACCTGCACTATTTTTTCGTGAAACTGGCGCAGGGTCACCAGGGTGGTGCTCTCCACCTCTTTAAGATAAAAAACAATTTCTTTTTCTGCGGAAAGGGGGTGGATCAGGCTGACCACTGCCCCCAACTCATTCAAGGCATAAAGGCAATACACCGTTTGGGGTACGTTGGGCATGCACAGCGTTACCCGATCGCCCCGACGAATTCCCAGACCCCAAAAGGCACAGGCGGTTTGCTGAATTTGCGCCCACAGCTCCCCGTAAGAAACATCCCTGCCCATAAAAGAAAGCGCCGCCTGCTTGGGTGCATTTTGCACACTGCAAAAAACCGCTTGGCTCATAGAACCCTGCGGGTATTTTAAGCGGTGAGGCACCGTTCCGTAATGATTTAACCAAGGGCGGTTCATAAAAACTTCCTTTCCGGCAAAACTATATATTGATTATACTGCATTTCCCGCAAAAATCATAGTCTAAAATTAAAATTAAAATACGGAGGATCCATGAAACACGCAAAAAAAGAAATGTGTATTGATTTTTTGCTGATCGCCTTAGGCACTCTGATCCTGGCACTGGGGCTGAACCTCTTTTTAGCCCCCAATAAAGTTTCTCCCGGCGGGGTCAGCTCCATCGGCACTGTTCTGCTACACCTGTTTTCTGTTCCCCTTTCGGTTACCAATATTCTCTTCAATACCGCTTTATTTTTTCTGGGCTACTATTTCCTGGGCAAAGGCTCCCTTTTGCGCACTGCAACCGGTGTGTTGCTTTTATCTGCCTTTTTGCAGCTTACCTCTTACCTGCCCGCCTACACCGGAGATCTGCTTATTGCTACCCTTGGCGGAGGAATCCTGATGGGGGTGGGAGTGGGGCTGGTGCTTCGGCGAGGCGCTTCCACCGGCGGTAGTGACCTTGCCGCCCAGATCCTGCACCGCTTTGCTCCCCATATTTCTGTTGCTGTTTTTATTTTGATCGTGGACTGCGTGATCATTCTTCTTGCCGCCGCTCTTTTTCGCAGTATGACTGTTGCCGGCTATTCCCTGCTTTCCCTTGTGATTGCCTCCCGTATTACCGATGGGCTCCTTACCCTGGGTCACACCGCCAAGGCGGTACAGATCTTTTCCGAAGAACATTTTCAGATCTCTGCCATGATCATGAGCCGCTTTAAGCGAGGGGTTACCGGCTTGCACAGCCGGGGGCTTTATACCGGCACCGAACGAATGACCCTTTTATGCGTGGTTACCCCCAAGCAGCTTCCTGCTTTGATCCGGGCGGTAAAAGAGATGGACCCCACCGCCTTTCTTATTGTGAGCGATGCCCGAGAGGTGTTCGGGGAGGGGTTTCGCTCCTCGTAAAAAAGGACTGTAAAAAATCTCAAGATTTTTTACAGTCCCCTTTTTTATAGCAACGCTACTAATTGCTCGATCTTTTCTTGGGTGGTTTCATGGGTGGTGGCGAACCGTACCACGCCCTCCGGCTCGTTCCAATAATGGAGGTCGTAAACAGCGGTTACCTTGGCGTACTGCTCCGGGGTCAGGGCACAGAACACCATATTGGTATCCACGGAATAATAGGGCTGTATCCCCTTTTCTTTGAGTTTTTGTGCCAGGAGCTTTGCCATGGCATTGGCGTGACCGGCAGTTTGCAGCCACAAGCCGTTTTTGAGCAGACATTCCATCTGCACGCCCAAAAACTTGGATTTATCCATATGCTGCAGGGATTGCTTTTGGGAATATGCCAGCTGCCGCCCAAACTGCTCCCGCAAAAACACCACGATCTCGCCGAACATAGCGCCGGCTTTGGTGCCGCCAAAGGAAAAGGCGTCCACACCCGTTTCTTCGATCATGGTATGTAAGTCGGTATTCATTGCCGCCACCGCATGGGCAAGGCGGGCACCGTCTAAATACACATACATGCCCCTTTGGTGGGCGTAATCGCAAAGGGTCTTCAGTTCCTCGCAGGTATAAAGAACCCCCAGTTCGGTGGGTTGGGTGATCACCATAACTTCGGGATTATATTTATAATTTTTAGTGCTCTCCAGCAAACCGTCCACCAGAGCGGGGGTCAGTTTTCCATTGTGGCTTTTTGCCGCCAGCACCTTATTACCCAGCATATATTCCAGGGCTCCGCACTCGTACACATTGATATGGGTACATTCTGCGGAGATCACCGCCGACCAGGAATGAAGCATGGCTTTCAGCGCCAAAATGTTGGCAGCAGTTCCGTTGAACGCCATCATGGTATAGATCTTGCCCTGAAACTGCTCCTGCAAAAGTTTTTCGGCATTTTTGGTGAAGCGGTCGTTGCCCACCTTGCCGTCTACGATCTCCGTATTGATCGCCGCCATGGCATCCAACACTGCCGGGTGGGTATTGGTCCAGACCTCGCCGTTAAAATCCTTCAGTCCCATTTTCCTGTTTCCTCTCGATGATCAAATAAAAAATTTACGTTCCATCACTTCCCGGGCGGGGCGGCAGATCGCCAAAAAGATCAGCAAACCGCCCAGCAGCCCCAGCGCCATAAGAGGGTAGATGGACCAACCGATGAACCGGGGTTCATTAAAGGTGATATTGATCAAAAATTCCGTTAGCAGCATCACGCCGGCCAATGCCAAAGAAGCGCCGCCGAATATATATAACTTACCCCGTTGAAGATAGTGGAGCAACACCGTTACCGCCGTAACGATAGCACCGATGGCGCCGGTTACCGGAAAAGCAAAGCTCAAAAACCAACTGCCGCCGGTTGCTAAATTAAGATATAATAGATACAGTCCGGCCGCAGCAAAGCTACAGGGCACAAAGATCACCGGGTTTGGTTCCTTAAACCAGCGGGGCAGCACAAAGAGTACATACGCCAGCACCAACGCTCCTGCAACCATGCCGGACCAGGTGATCCGCCGATTGATCTGCCAATCGCAACAAAGCACCGTAAGCGCCGCCAGTAAAAATACCGCCGTGGTAATAATAGGCGTGCCCCAAAAGGAACGTTGTGTTTGGGGCGCCGGCGTGGCGGGATATAAAGGCTCCGCCTCCTTTTGGGCAATTTCCGGGTGATACACCCCAACGCCGCACAAGGGGCATTCTTTTTCCGTATCTTTCAGTTTTACCCCGCAGTTTACACAATACATTATTGGGCTCCCCCTTTCTTTGGTTTGTTGCTCTGCACCTCTGCAGTAAGCCCCAGATCCCGCAATACACAGTGAAAGTGATACTCCAGATCTGCCTCCCGGGTATTGCGGATAAAATTAATATAAAGCCGCTCTCCGTATGAGAGCACGCCGCAATTATAGGGCGCCGATGCCTGCACCCCCAAAATAAAGTCCATCCGCTTCACATAGGGCTCCATTACAGCGGGTAGCTTAACTGCGCCTAAATTAGACAAAGTGAGGCAGGATTTACATTCCCCCACTGCATCAAAGATGGCTTTCATCACAAAATTTTTAATAAACAGCGGCAATACTCTTACCGCCATGAGCTTTTCACTGTTTACATTCACAGCGATCTTCATGCTCATGCGCTTGGGGGTAATATCGGCACCCATCCAATGGGACACCACCTTGCAGATCTCTTCAAAACTGTATTCCCCCAGCCGAGGCAAGATCTCCGGTGTGGTATACATGGCAAAATTCCGCAGGGTCTTACTGGGAAATAAGTTCCGCAGGTTTACCGGGATCAGCACCTTGATGGGCTTACGCCGGCGCAGATAGGGCACCTTCTCCTTTTGCAGATTTTGCAACGCCTGCATTAAGGCGGCGGTTAAAAAAGCAGTAAGGCTCACGTGATATTCGTGGGCTTTTTCCAGCACAGCTGCCGCCGGCAAATCAAAGCAGGTAAGGTTTAAAAAGCCCTCCGGCTCCGGCGTGCCTGAAAGATGCCAGGCGGTATTTTCCCGGCGGCTGGCGGAAAGCTCTCCTGCATATTTTAAGAAACTATCCTCCAGTTCTTCTGCCGAAGGCTCCTCCAGCCTGCCTAAAACACCCTGCTCCGCAGGGATGGCAATCCCATACTTTTGCTGAAGATACTCTGCCACCAAACTCTTTAAAAATACCAACGCTCCGTTGCCATCGGTAAGGGAGTGGAAAAATTCCACGGCGATCCGCCGCTCATAGACCAACACCCGAAAGGCACACTTACGGATCTCGTTGCGGGGCATCCGGGTAAGGGGGTGACTGCTTTCCTCCAGGATCTCCGGTGCCGCCGATAACTGCTGCAGATAATACCAAAATACCCCTCGCCGCAACCGCACGGCAATAGAGGGAAAACGGCGAACCGTTACATCCAAAGCAATTTTTAATGCCACCGGATCCACCGGTTCTTTTAAGGTTGCCGAAAGGCGGAATACATTACTCCAATTTTCCCGCCGGGCGGCAGGGTAGATCTTTGCTGCATTATCCAGCCGCAGCCAGCGGAGTTTGTGCTCCTTGCCCATCACCTGATTTAAAAAGCGGTTCATAACGGTAAAGTCCTTACGATCCTCTGCCAAGCCGTATAAAAGGTAAGCGTGCCACCGCTCCGGTGCCACGATCAATCGGCTTTCACAACCCTGCTCCCGCAAGCGTTCGTGGAGCGTGCAGGAATCGCTGAGCAAAAGTTCATCGCCGCCTGCAAAGATCAACGAGGGCGGCATGCCGGCAAGCGCCCCAAAAATAGGGGAAACCAACGGATCCTGCAGATCCTTTGTATAGCATTGGGCATAAAACGCCAATAATTCTGCAGTTAGGGTGGGATCTGCCTCCCGATTGGTGCAGTAAGATTCTCCCGATGCAGTAAGATCCACCCAGGGAGATATGGCAATGATCCCGCAGGGTTGCGGTAGTTGCAGTTCCTTTAATTTTAAGCACAGGGCATAGCACAAGCCGCCCCCGGCACTTTCACCGCAAAGGGTGATATGGGCAGGATCATACCCCTTTTCCAGCAGATAACGGTAGGCTTCCGCCCCGTCTTCCACCGCCGCCGGAAAGGGATGCTCCGGCGCCAGCCGATAAGCAGCGCAAAACACCAATGCGC
Organism: Eubacteriales bacterium; assembly: GCA_045538295.1. Lineage (GTDB taxonomy): Bacteria > Bacillota > Clostridia > Oscillospirales > QAKW01 > QAKW01. The sequence goes on along the minus strand of JAZSRD010000107.1, from coordinate 12,984 downwards.
CGCTCTGCTCCGCCAGCATAGAGCCGTAGCCGGTGGCATAATCCAGCCCGCCGCAGGTATACCCGCCGCCGTGGAGATATAAAATTACGCCCTGGCGGCGCTCGTCTTTAGGGATCACCCATGCGCCGGAAAACTGCGCAAAATCGTGCTTCTTTACCAGAACCCGCCGGCGATATTTGCTTTCCATCAGTTCACCCAGCATATCCTGCCCCTTGCGGGTGGCTTTAAGAGAAAGATTATTCAACAGCGGTTTTAAACGCCCCAACTGTTTGCGAACTGCTTTTGCGGTGGGCGGCATGGCGACCCCTCCTTTCTGTGGTTTTTTATATTATACTATGTTTTTAAAAGAAAATCCACTGTATTAAAAGATTCTAATAAAAAGTAAACCGCTCTGAGGGAAACCCTCAGAGCGGTTTACAGCGTGTCAAAGAACTCTGCTTTATCATCTTTGACACGCTGATAAGACTCTCAAAAATGTTTCCGAATTCGTCAAGCCGGTCTCGTCGGCGTACATAAGTACGGTAGAGGGCGGTTTGGCGGATAGCAGAAAATTCCAACAAAATCCGCATCGCCATGCGGATTTTTTCCTTTTAAAGAAGAAAAGGAGAAAGAATGATACACCTTTCTCCTTCTTCATTTATAGATTGCCACTATCTGTTTGCTTTCTTTTATTTTCTGCGGTCGGGGACTTTTTTGACAGTCTGCAATCGCTCTGAGGGAAACCCTCAGAGCGATTTTTCATGTTATTCGGTTTCTTCTGCTTTCTTTTTTCCCAAGAGGGTAACGCCCAGCAAGCCGCCGCTTACGAACAGCAAGGCTACCCACACCAACAGGTTGGTGTGATCACCGGTATCGGGCACCGGAACAGCAGGTGCGGGCTCTTTTACCGGGGGTTCTTTTTCGGGCACGATCACTTGGGGAAGCTCCGCAATGGGAGGAACTACGATCGTGGGTTCTTTTTCGGGCTCGGCCTCGCCGGGTTCTCCTTCTCCGGACGGCGTTTCAACCGGGGGTTCCTCCGGCTTGGTGTAGATATTTTTAAATACCATCTCGCCGTCTTTCTTCCCGTTTATCAGGGTGGTTGCAAGAAGAACGCCCTCTTCATCAACCACCTTTACGGTCACCGTGTAAACGGCGGTGTCGTAGGTGATGGTTTCCTCTGCGCCCTTCTTCTCTTTCACGGTGTAGGTGTATTCACCTGCGGCGTCGAAGGTCATCTCCTCAAAGGTGAAGGTATCGTCCTCGTTGGTAACGCTCTCCTTCAAATTTGCCCCATCATACAGTTCAAAGGTGAACTCGCCGTCTTCCAGATCCCGACCAATAAGCTCCTTGGTGCCGCCAAGAGTCACCTTGGCATCGGCGGGATCGTAGGTGTTGGTCACGGTGATGGTGCCTTTTTTAACGCCATCGGCAGTTAATTCATAAATAAGCACATCACGCCCGGTATTATCCGTTACCTTGGCCACCTCTACAGTTACCACATAGGCCTTGGTATCGTAGATCACACCGTTCTTTTTATTATTGACTGCATCCACGCCTTCGGGCAGTTTTTCCTTGATCACATAGTGATAGGTGCCCGGGTTGAAAAAGCTCATATGAGTAGACATTGCCTGAATACCGCTCAACTCATCGGTCAGCAGTTTTTCTTCAAACTTGAAGCTGCCGTCTGCCTTATTGGAAGCCTCCAGCAAGGGATCGCCGATGGCAATGATCTTACCCTCTGCATCCTCCATTGCCTGGTACAATTCAAAGGTAAACAGTCCGTCGGTCAGGTCCCTGTTATAAGACTTCACACCGCCCAGCTCCACGCTGATAGGCTCTACCTTCAGTTCGTTAACAAATGCGATCTCGTTCACGGTTGCGGTGATGCCCTTGGCATCCACCTTGGTGATGGTGGGGGTGGCTTTCAGCCCGCCACGAAGATCGTCGGTCACATCCACTTCAATATAATAGGCAGAAGTATCATAGTTCATCAAAGGATCTGCATCGGTGGGAACCTGCTCTTTTATAATAAAGCGGTAAGCGCCAATGGCATTGAAGTTCAACTCCTCGATCTCATTATGATCGAAACGGAATCTGCCGGTACCGTTATCGGTCACGCTCTCGATGAGAGCACCCTGCTGAACACTTTGGGTGGCAGGAACATAGTTTGCCTCATACAGTTCATAGTCAAATGCCTTTTCGCCGTTATACTTGGAAAGGGCATCGCCGATAAGGGTCTTGGTGCCGTCGAAGTCGATGAAGGTAGGCGCTACCTCGTATTTATTATTGAACCGGATCCCCTCGTTGGTGGGATATTGCACCTCTGCATGGAGGGTGCCATCTCCTTGATCGGTCACCTCAACGGTTACAGGATACACATTGGTATCGTAAACCACACCGTTGAGTTTATTGCTAACTGCGGTTACCCCAACAGGGAGATACTCCCGTACGGTAAAGGTAAAGGTGCCCTCTTCGGTAAAGGTTAGGGGCGCAAAGGCAAATTTTGCATCAAAATCGGCAGTGGGAACACCGTTGCCAACCGTTTGAATAACCGTATTGCCCTGAAGCAACTCAAAGTAGAAGCTGTTCACCTGCAATTTACGGATATTCCCTTCCAGATGCTTGTGACCCTCAATAACCACATCGGTTACCGGATCCACCGTATAGCGGTTTCTGAATACTGCATCGGCCACATCCCCATTCAGGGTGGTCACTGCAGAAGCAGAGAGCAATCCGGTGGTATTATTACCGGTAACGGTTACCGTTACCGTATACGCAGTGGGATCATAAACGGTGCCCTGATACCGATGTTCCCCATCGGCTCCGGCAGGGATCTTCTCCCGGATGGTATAAGTGTAAACGCCGGGCTTCTCGTAAGAGATAGCACCGAAGGTGATCTCACCACGGTCATTGTTTTGTTTTTCTTGGATCACTACGCCCTTTTCCACCAGCTCAAAGGTAAAGGCAGAGAGTGCCTTACCGGTGATGGTTTTGGTGGCGGTAATGGGTGCCGCTATTACCGGATCGGGGGTAAACTCATTGGTAAAGGACAGCGTATCCCCGGAGATTTCCAAACTTACAACCTCATTTTCAGTGCCCGCAGCGGATGCAACGGTGCTGATTTTAGTTGCTGTGGTACCCTCGATCTCATAAACCTCTGCATCGATGGTAAACTTATTGTTTTCGTGCCCCACATCGATCTTAACGCCGTAGGTCCGGGCACTATAGTCGATCCGGGGATCGGTGCCTGCCTTTTCCTTCAGCAGGTAATATTGTGTTTCTGCATTGGGATTATCAAAGAGCAGGGAGATCTCCGTTTTGCCGTCTGCACCAGTGGGGTGGGAATTCTTTACCTCAGCCCCTTGGGTCCATTCATCATCGGATTGATAAAGTGCAAACTCAAATCCGGACTCGGGAACGGTAACCCCCTCCACCGTAGCCTTCACGGTCTTATCGATATTAAGGATGGCTTCTGCTGCGCCGTCCACTGCATACTGATTTCTGAAGGCGGCGGCAATTGCCCAACTATCGGTGCCGGGGGTAACGGTAGCATCGGTACCCGCCAGTACATCGCTAACATAAAGTTCACCCACTCCGTTATCACTAACGACCACACGGAAGTAAACGGGGGTAGTATCATAAACGATGCCCTTTTCCACATAGTCGGGATTAACGACCTCTGTGATGCGGTAATAATAAGTGCCTGCCGCATCATAAGTTTCCCTCTTCAGCGCCTCCCAGGCGGCAGAGGACTTTTCGCCCTTCTCCCCGGCAGCATAGGTAACGGTTACCGGGCTGCCCAGATCTGCAAAGATGCCGGTAGCAGCATCATACTTTTGCAGTTGGAAATCAAATTCCAGCTCCTCGGCAAAGCCGGCATCGGCATCAAAATCCTTGGTTACGGTAATTGCCGCATCGGGTGCCTCGGCAGGGTCTGCCGCATAGGTGTTGGTAAAATGGATATACTGGGTCTGCCCCACCTCGGCGGTGGCAGTGCCCCGATCCATATTAACAGTAAAACCGTCGCCGGTATAATCCCCTTCTACTGCTTCAACAACCGTTCCCGCAGGAAGATCATGCACACGGAGAGCCTGATTGTGCTTCAGGGAAACCATATTATTCTGCCCGCCGGTGAAGTTATAGCTCTCACCGTCGGACCGGGTGGCAGTAAAGGAATCTCCATCGGTCACATTCCCGGTCAAGGTGATGGCGAACTCAAATTCCTTATCATCATGGGAATCAAGATCGCTGATCACCGTTTTGGTAATAACCACATCCCCATTTTGGGGCTTGGTGTTCACAAACGCCGCCGTGCCGATGGTACCGGCAGTTACTTCAAGGGCGGCGGATTTGGCGGCGGTGTTGCCGTTGACACTGGCAACTTCGTAATCTGCGCCATTGGGGATCTGCTCCGATACGGTAAGGGTCTTTCCAATAAGCTCATCCCCCACCACATAGCCGATCTCCCCGGCTTTAAGGGTCACCGTTGCCTTGCCGCCGTTAAAAGTAAGAATGCTCAGGGCACGCTCGCCGGCGGCATTTTCCTTAACAAGAGTTACCTCGGCATCAAAAGCGGCGTCGCCTGCATCGATCTCAAAGGTATAGTCTAAAGTACGGTCGGTAATCGTGGTGTCCACCGTCTTGGTAATCTTGATTCCCTCATAGGGATCTACCAACAGTTTACCGTTATTGCCCAGATAGGAGTCTACATGGAAATGATCCTTAGTGGGATTAACACCCACCTCAATATCGTGCACAAAGGGCATGTCGGACACCGGCAGGGTAGCGGTCTTGTTGTTTGCTTTGGTCTTTACATAAGCACTGTAGTAATGATAGATGGTGCCGCGTTTAACTACCCAGCTGCCATCGTCCAACCGCTTCAGGTCGTGCAATTCCTCGCCGTCCATATGCCCCAGCACGTGCTCGGATACCGGCTCATAGTGCCACTCTGCTTTAACAGAGTTGCCACTGCCCGAATAGATCAGGAACCGGTGATAGTAGGGATTGCTTTCATCATAAGTGGGAGCCGAGGCGCCGGTATAGAGGGTGCCTCTGGTATCGGTATAGATGGGGGTATCCGCATTGTAATAATACCGCTCATTTTCCACCGAAGGCTCAAAGTAGGAAATGGTATTTTTATTGGTGCTGTAGGAATAATCGTCGAAAACATCGTTTTGCTGATCTTTCATATGCCACTGGTTGGTATAGAACACATACTTGCCGTCTTCCAAAACCAGCGGATCGGGGGCAGTATCTTCTATATTCAAAAGGTCGATCTTACTGCTCAAGCCAACTTCGTAGACCAGGCGGCTGGGCGCGGTTGCGCCGGTAATGGTCATGGTGGCAGGATCCATGGGATCCATGCCGTCCAGATCAATATTATACTCCACCAGAGGAATCAGGGATGCGGGCAGGCGGCCAATAACACGAACATCTCCCACCTCGCCGGCGTCAAATCTGGTATCCTTTAAATTGGTGCGTACCTGAATGGTGGCATACATCATATCTGTTTTCCGGTGGTTTTCGTCATCACCAATGGCATCGTAATAGCCAAAGGATTTAATGGCGTAAACTGCCTCATTGGCAAAGCCTGCGGGAACTGCGGCAGGGGTGGAATCCTTTCCGTCCCAAAATCCAACGAAATCCCCGTTTTCATCTGCATACCAGCCGATATAGTTGCTGTATTCCCCGGTTTGAGGATTATAATAAAGCTGACCGTTGCTATAGGCATTGCCGATCAGTGTGCGGGCATCCTCCACCTTTTCGATGCCCAGCCGTTTTTGAACCGACCATACCAGGTTGTTACCGGCATCGGTGGGATTTTCCACCGTACCCATGCCCCCTTCATAGATCATTCTTGCCAGGGTGGCACCGGTATAAAGTTTGGAGCCCAGCTGGATGCCCTTAACAGCCTTCACTTCCATGTTTTTGCCGATATAGTCTTCAAATTCCAGGAACCCATCCTCGTTGATGTCGTTGCCGATCTCCACCAGGGTGGGATAATAAAGGGACTGGATCACGATCTGCTCCACAATATCCTCAAAGGCATTGATCAGCCCCGCTGCATTGGAGGCAGGGAAATATTCGGTTACATAGTTTTCGCTCCAGCCGTCGGCAAGCACTGCATCGGTATAGGAGATGGTACGGGTTACGGGCTCGACCCACTCCGTGCCCCAAATACCGTTCGATTCCCAATAGCCGGGGCGGATCTCCACGCTCATTCGTTTATTACTCGTATTCTCCAGGTCAATATAGTCCTCCCACATCTCGTCGGTGGCGGTATTGCCCGCAGGGTTCAGCACGCTCTGGGCGGCGTCACTTTCGTCTACCTTCAAGCCTAAGGTGTAGAACAAGGGGTTGGTATTGTATTTCTCCTCCAGTTTATCGCTGACCCAAGAAGCGGTCAGCTGGGTCAGAAAGGCAATACCGGGGGTGGCGTAGGTGGAAGAGCCGTTGCCGGAATTTGCCGTTCCAATATCTGTGTAGTTGGTGGTAGCGGTGGTGGGGGCACCGTCACTGAGCAACACCATAACAGGCACTCTTCCTACACCTGCCTGCAAGCCCTCGGTAATGGTGGTCTCGGCAACTGCCTCAAACTGTTCCCACGCCTGATAAAGCCCGTTCTGGATATAGGTGCCGCCTTCGGCTTGTTTATAATTATTGGTGCTAAAGGTGCTCTCCACATCATCGGCAACGGTGCCGGTAACGCCGGGCGCCACCTTAACGCCGGTGCGGTTATTATTGCCGCTTTGCCAGGAGGAAACCAGGTAAGCGGGTTGCCGCTGGCTGTTTTGACCGGGGGTATAGCGGCCCATGGGCAAAATCACCTGGGCGGTACCGGTGGTAGAATAACTGCCGGTACTGTTGCTTCCGCTATAAGCAATCACACCCACGCGGTTATAAGCGCTAAGGTTCAAGAGCTTATCAATAGCATCGTTGGCTGCCTCAACCGTAGCGGATACCGCCTGGTTGGTTTGCATGCTGGCAGAAAGATCCAGCACCAACATGGTATCGGTGGGCAGGGTGGAAAAGCCCTCTACGCTCTTACTGGATGCAATGGCAGAGAGCGCTACCAAAAAGCTCTCATCCTCCAGCAACGCAAGGTTTCTTAAAGCTTCGGTATTTTCATTCTCGTCGGTGGCGGCGGTAAACTCATCCACCGAGGTAAATACCGATTTATCGGTCCACACACTGCCGGCATTAACCGTAGTTGCTTGGTCGGGGCCAAAGAACTGTTTCCAATCGTTAACGGTGGCCGGATCGGTGCTTGCCTTATAGTCGAGGGGTACCTCATCGGCAAACGCCGCAAAGGGAACACCGATTGCCAAAATGCACACTGCCAAGGTCAGTGCCAACACTCTTTTCAGCCTTACAAATCTTTCTTTCATCGTATTTCTTCCTTTCTTAGGACTATGATCACCATGGCGGCCTCGCCGCCCCTATCTATTCTTGACCGTTCAGCAGATCCACAAGCGCCTGCTTACTGGCATCTTCCACATATTTTCGAAATTCCAGCAGAACCTGCCTGCCGATGGTGCGGTAATCCATTGCCAGCACCTTTTCGATCTTCATCTTTTGCAGATCCTCCGGCACATTATAGATCCGCAGGATCTGGGTAAGCGCACCGGTGATCCTTACTTCTGTGGAAACGGAATCACCCGTTGTCATCAGCGTGGCATACTCAATACCGGACACCAGGATCTCCGCCTCCCGAAACTTTTCGTCGGTCCAATCGGGGCAGTAGTCTTTAAAAACATCCTTGGCACGCTTCTCATCGTTTTTTCGGATAAATTCCAGGCAATGGGGGCTGGAATATGCCGCAAGGAACAGATCCTTGATTGCTTCGTCCTCCTCGCACATGGCCACCATAAACACCAGCTCCCGGCAAACTGCTATCACAGCAGTGTCGCCCTCCTCGATCTCCTCCAGCATTTTCCGCCACTGAAAACTGCAAAGCATCTCGATCAGAGCTGCCAGCAGGTGTTCCTTGGTGGGAAAATGGAAGGTTAAATTTCCCGGGCTCATATCCAATTCTTTACTGATCGCCTTTATCGGCGTGTTGGCATAGCCATGCTCCAGAAACTTTGCCATGGCCACCTTAATGATCTCCAGTCTTGTGAGTTCTGCTCTATTAATACGCGCCACGAGTCTCCTCCTAATCCAAATATTTTCATTCTAACTACATTATAGTACGCGTACTAATTTTTGTCAATATACTTTTTGGTATATTTTTACTAAAACGAAAAGCCGCTCCCTCGACTCATCGTTTATAAAATATTAAGATTGTTTTATCTGCGGATCAATCATATCAAGGACGGCAAATTTACAATTATAAAAATCATATAAGTGCCACACCATTATGGCACAACATATTGTATTTTAAGGAGTTGACTATAATGAGCAAATGGAATTTTTTATAATAACAACAATAATAACTGTCATGTAAACGATAATGGGAATAACTGTCAGAAAGGTCGTGACGAAGATAAACGAGCTTGTGACTGTGGTTGCCCAAAAAATCCTTGTGCAGGTAAGTGCTCCTGCGACTGTAATTGTTTAAAATGTCCACCCGGACCTCAAGGTCCTGCCGGGGAAACCGGTGCTACTGGTCCCCAGGGTCCCGCCGGCGTTGTGCTTAACTATGCAGATTTTTATGCACTGATGCCACCCGATAATGCGGCAACGGTAGCCCCGGGAACAGATGTTAGTTTCCCTCAAGATGGTCCTAATAGCGGGTCTGATATTTCCAAAACCGGACCGGCCTGTTTCTGCCCATCTCGTCATTACGCAGATCGGATAATTTTTGCGGGTAAACTAAATTTTCAAACAAAGGCACATTTCACTTGGAATGTGCCTTTGTTGGGTGTATTATGGCATAAAAAAATCAATGCGGAGCATTGTATGTAATCCGCAACTTGTTGCGGTATGTAATCATTTCGAAGAAATGTATGTAATCCACCATAGGTGGTATGTAATCAATCCGAAGGAAGAAACATACAAAGCTTATGCTTTGATGACATACAGTTCGCTGTGCGAACTGATTACATACGCCTAACGGCGATTACATACCAATCCTTCGGATTGGATAAAAATAAAGGACTACCGAAGTAGTCCTTTATTTTTTGGAACCGACACTCAAAATGGAACCGGTCTGAAAACCTGATTTTCTTTATTTAATATGTTGTAGTTTTTCAATAGCAGATTTCTTTATTGCTGTTTCTCCACCAAAATCTGCACAATATTGATAATAAGTGGCTGCTTTGCTGTTATCTTGCAATTTTTCATAAACCTCGCCCAACTTATAATGGACAACAAGTTTACCAAGATTATCAAGCTTGGGAAATGAACGCTCTAATAATTTTAGATTATATGCCTCTACAGTTTTATAATCGCCCATAGCCATTGCTCTATCACATTTTAAAATAGCATCAACCAAGCCGCTACACATAATATCGAGTTTTTGTTTTTGTGTTTCATTAAAAAGCAATTCTGCCTCTTCAAAGTTTCCATAAGAAAACAAAAAAGAGCATTTTATAAGATTTGAGAAAGCTTTTTCCTTATCGTCGGCAATATCAATCATTTCATCAACTGTTACAAGTACATTTTCTTTGTCATCTAATGAATCATAGGCAATAGCGACCAATTGCAATACCTCTACACTTGACTTTTTAATCACAAGGTCATTTGAATTTTTCAAAGATTCATAGTGCAGGATGAACTCAGCAGGTTTTAATTCGTTACGAACAAGTTTATTGCCAAGATTTATTAACTTACCTTTGCCTTCTGCATATCGTCCCCAAAAAATCATAAGAATACATAACAAATATACGATTATGCCTAAAATTAATAAAAATTTCTCGTTAATACCCATATTGTTAAAAACAAGCCATAAAAAAATTGCGATACTTCCCAAAATAAAATAGCATATTGCCATAATCAAAATTTTTCTAACACTCTTTTTGGTTAAGAACATATCATCACCGCCTATGTGTATTATAGCATAAAAACAGTGGAGACGCAAGATGTAATGAGGCATCACCTACGGTGAAATGATGCATTTGCTTCGCAAATATGATGTTGCACGTTTCGCTCGCAATGATGCGATGTTTACCCAAAAATGTGGCAAAGCCACGCATCATTAGCAAAGCCGTCATCATTGGCGTAGCCAACATCATTTGCCTCAAGGCAAACATCATTGAAAAAACTCCTTGAGAAATCTCAAGGAGTTTTTTCTGGGTAGTTTGAACTTAATGACACGAATAAAATGTACCTGAAAACTGATATTCTCTTAATTCAAGCGTCTGTATTAAGCATTTTCTTAAATTCAGTTATTAAAAAGTCAAAATCTTCTTTATCATAATAGTAATGTCCCGATTTTTTGAGTTCGTTTACCAAAATGTTTGGATTGTTTTCAAGATAATTTTTACTACGCCTTGAAACCATTTCGTCTTTTCCCGACTGATACACCGAACAAGTTGTATTAAGCAAGATTATTGTTTTGCGAGTCTGCCGAATTTTCGAAAACAACTCCAAAAACCTTGGTATCCACCCAATGTAATTGAAAATATTTTTATCTTTTCCAATGCCATAACACCTTTTAGCCGCTAACGCTTCATAATCATCACGTTTTATTTTATCAAAATAAACCTTTAATGAGTTTATTAGCATTTTAGGCTTTATATATAAGCGCAAAGGAACAGCAAGCAAAAACAATTTACAAACTTTTGGGTATTTAACGGCTTGCTCAATTGCTAAAAGAGTGCCTAAAGAGTGGGCAACAATATATATTTTTTCGTGTGTTAAAGATAATTCTCCAACAACAGACGCGACTTGTGTTTCCCACTTTCTCATTCCGGTTTTGGAAAAATCTTTAACCCCTTTTCCATGACCGTCTAAAAGCAAATTATAAACCGAAATAGACTCTGGAACTAAGGAAACAAACGCATTAAAATGGTTTGGAGTACCGACAATTCCGTGAATAAACAAAATGGCGGTGTTTGAATTATTGCATATTCTCTTATATTCCTTGTGTTCCACGAAATCACCGCCTTAGGTGTATTATATGCTTGTGTTAAATCAGAGACAAGTTTACTCATCAAAGTCGAATAATTCTAAATGCAATTTCCCAGACTTCTCATAAATTGTACCGTCATTTTCCCAATATACACGGTTGAACAAATAATAATAAATCGTTTCTCCATCGGTATAATAGTCGTAAGAATCTTTATACGGTTTCAATTCTTCGTTTTCATCGAAATAAAAATAACCATCTTCGCTCAAATAGCAGTAGTCGCCATCATAAGATTTTCCATTTTGATCTGTATAAGAGCCTGCTGTAAACCAAGCGTCTTTATGAGTATATGTATTCCCTTGCTTATCATATAGCGGAACATCATACAAGTCATCATATTCATTTCCGTGAACATCGTAAAAAGTTGCAAGAGGTTCTCCATCAATTTCGCTTTTTATGTAGCCTATCCCCATAGAAATAACCGATACAATCATTAAAATAGCCGAAAGAATAAACGCTATAATTGATGTAATTAGAAAAGGTGTGCTTCCTTTAACTCTAACTGTTTCCTTTTTTGATATCCATCGACGATAAACTTCAAAAGCAATTCTTGCTATAATTGGAGAAAAACAAATTGCAACAATCCATAAAAATTTGTGATTATCCTGTCTTGCTTTTAAAAGCTTATATGTAGAAATAACCATAAACAAAATTGCTAATGAACGAAGGACAGGAACAACAATCAAATAACCCGTTGCACCTGTGGTGAAAAGTCCTTGAGAAATATTATCAAACATATTTTAAACCTCAATTAAATCCGTATATTTATCTAATGATTTTATTATAATATAACATTTTTCTAATGATTTTTCAAGGCATAAAGAAATTGAAACATCTTAAATCAAAAGATGTCTTGGTTTTGATGGTATGACAAAAATCATACCCACACCTTGAAAATCATACCAAAGAGAATGTAGTTGAAAACTTTGTTTTTAAGCAGTAAACTCGCCGAGAGTATGACGGTTATTCCTGCCTTGCCTTACAAATTTGATGAAATAGACAAGGATAAATAATTATTTGTCCCTATTGTAGCACAAGCATAGCATATAAGCGGTGAAAGGGCAAGGTTAAATGATATATCGCTATGCGATATGATATACGGCAAGCTGTATGATATATTTGCCCTTAACTGCCCAAGGGCCATATCACTTAGGCGTAGCCTAAATATCACTGCGAAGCAATATCACTCGCCGAAGGCGAATATAACTAAAAAACTCTTGTTCGAAAGAACAAGAGTTTTTTTGGAACCGACACTCAATATGGAACCGGTCTAAAAAGTTTGATTTTCTTTAATTTTTCTTTTCGTATCCATAACATTCGCCATTTAAATCAATATGCTCAATATGAGCTTTGAGATCTTGCTCACACGCATCTTCAGAATAGTTTACACAATGAACACATTTCTCTGCAATGACTTTTTTGAGTTTTTCTTCATATTCCCATCTGCGAAGAATGGATACTTCAGCTTCTTTGACAAGTCGAACATTAGAGGGATTCCAATATTGTTTTTCCGTCTTTAAATCTTCTTCAATATAAAACGGAGCAACACAACCTTCCTCAATTAAAAACTCTAATTCCACAAAAGAATGATAGTTTCCGTTAAGAAATTCAATGAAGTCCTTTATGTTATTTATTCCATTGGGAAATTTACAATACTGAACATTGTTGATTAAAGCGACATTTAATTTTTTCACAAAATTACTCCTTATTTTTCATAGTGTTTATAGAAGAAACAAGCATCCTGCGAATCGAGCCGCAATCGTGCAACAACACCTTTGCAATATCATCGTTTAAAATGTCCGCTTTAAGCATAAGTTCAAGCCAATATTCTGTTTCATAACACTCTTTGAGTGATATTTGTAATTTTGAAACAAAATCAGGTTTACTATGAGCATAATTTGCCTCACGAATATTGGCACCGATACTTGTAG
>JAZSRD010000028.1:0-15022 GCA_045538295.1 Eubacteriales bacterium | reverse complement strand
CCCGGAACTGAAATTTTCGATTATACCACGGTAGCCATCTACATTAGCAAAGGCCCTGCTGAAATTGAAGAAGATGATAAGGAAGAAGAGGACGAGGTAAAAACAGTTGATATGGTGGATCTCACTGATCTAACCGAGGAAGCTGCTAAAAAGACCTTGGCAAACAACAATCTTAAAGTTGGAACAGTAAAAACCGCACATAGCGATAAGGTTGAAAAAGGCAAAGTCATCTCTCAAAGTGTATTGAAAAATGTGAAAGTTGAGGTTGGCACCAAGATCGATATTGTGATCAGCCTTGGTCCCAAGGAGAAAGAAGAAGCCAATAACAACGATAAGCCTGAAACGAACAACAATAATACGGGAGATTCCGGCAGTGGAGATAAAGAAGAAAATAATTCCAATGATAATGAAACTGAGGAAGAGGACACTCCTGCTTCAACTACTCCTGAAACCGAAACTGTAACTCTTTCCATGGATCTTAAGGCTTATGTGGGCACTGAGGTTTCCGTTGTGGCAACTGCCGGCGGAAAAACATTGGGTGAGTGGAAGATTACAGTTGCAGAAGGCGCTACCACAGTGGAAAAAACGGTGACTCGTGAAAAGGATGCGAAAGTGGTTGTTACCGCTAACGGCACCGATAGTGTCACTTTCTCTGTAAGCTGATCGATGAACGGTAAAATTATTAAATTACTCTCCGGGGTCTACACGGTTGTGACCCCGGAGGGAGAATATCTTTGCCGGGCGAAGGGGAGCTTTCGTAATGAAGGCGTATCGCCGGTGCCCGGAGATAATGTAGAGATCATGACATTGCCGGATCATACCGGTAGAATCGAAAAGATCTTGGAACGCAAAAATTATATGATCCGCCCCAATGTGGCGAATGTAGATGTACTGTGTTATGTTTCGGCGTTTTCACAGCCCACGCCCTTTCCTTTTACCATCGATAAAATGCTGATCATTGCGCAAAACCAAGGGATTAACCCGGTTTTGGTATTTAATAAGCTTGATCTTCCGGACCAGGATAATGTGGCAGAGATCGCAGCGCTTTATCAAAACTTAGGCTACACGGTATATTGCGTTTCTGCCTCTTCCGGAGAAGGTATCTCCCAATTACGTGAAGAGCTCCAAAATAAAACGGTTATTTTTGCCGGAAATACCGGTGTTGGAAAAAGCAGTCTACTGAATGTGCTTTATCCTTCGCTTAATTTGGAAACCGGAGAAGTATCTCAAAAGTTAGGGCGAGGGCGCCACACGACCCGCCATATTGAGTTGTACCCGGTAAACGGAGCGTTGATTGGCGATACTCCCGGTTTCGGTGCGCTGGAACTGGAGGGTTATAATATCGAACGCACAGACCTTTCATCGTATTTTCCGGAATTTCAGGCGTATGTTACAGATTGCCCTTATTTAGACTGCGCTCATTTTAATGAGCGTGAATGTGCGGTGCGTAACGCGGTGGAGAACGGCGAGATCAATGAAGGTCGTTATGAAAGTTACCGTCAAATCTTTCAATTTCTTAAGGGGGAGGAAACTCCTTGGAGCAAAAAAACAAACAATTAATGATTTTTCTTGCTGGGGAATTGCGCAGTAAGGACAATCTTCTTAAGCGGATGAAAGGAAGTTCCTTTGATTATTACGCTGCTGACGGTGGTTATCTTCTGGCAAAGCAATTAGGTGTGCGACCGAAAAAGATTTTTGGAGATTTTGATTCGGCGCCAAAACCTCAAGAGAAGAACTTACTGATATTTCCCAAAGAAAAAGATCAAACAGATAGTGAGATCGCCCTGGAATTGGCGGCACAAAACGGCTACCGTGATATTTGGATGATCGCACCTTTTGGTGGGCGGTTGGACCATACGGTGGCAAATTTAAGTCTTTTGGATGCCGCTCATGAAAAGGGTGTGAATTTGAGGTTATACGACGGCGAAAATATTGCCTTTTTATTGTGGGAAGGAATTCATAAGATAGAGCCAACATACCGTTATATTTCTTTCTTCCCTTATGAGAATGAGGCAACAATTTCGTTGCGTGGGGTTAAATATCCTTTGGACCGATACACACTTATTCGTTCAAAACCAATCGGGGTCAGCAATGAACCCTGGGGCGATGTTCCGGTTGCAGAGATTCACAACGGAGCAGTATTATGTATATGCATTGAAAATCATCAGGAGGCATTATGACAAGACAAAAACAAAGAAAAACCGTGTTTCAATTGATCTATTCCCTGAATTATCAAGGTATGGAACATAAGGACACTATATTATCGGAGTTTTACAGTCAGCAACAGTTGGAAGAGCCGATCCCCTATATTGACAATACTTTTGCCGGGGTCTGTGAACACTGGGATGAGATTGATCAATTTATTGAGCCGGCTCTTGCTAATTGGTCTATGAAGCGTTTAAATGCGGTTTGCTTGGCCATATTGCGGGTTGCGGTATATGAAATCAAATTTAATCCGGATATTCCGGATCGTGTTGCCGTAAATGAAGCTATTGAACTTGCCAAAGAGTTTGGCGAAGAGGATTCAGGTAGTTTTGTTCACGGAGTTTTGAGCAACATTGCAAAATAAGGAGCGATCATGGAGAAAACTGCCATCTCGGTTACGCAACTAAATCAATATTTAAAGGGCGTACTGGAGTCTGATTTAAACCTACGCAATGTTTGGGTGATGGGGGAGATTTCTAATTTAACGATTCACGGCAGCGGCCATATCTATCTTCGTTTGAAAGATGAAAACGGCATTTTAAGTGCGGTCATGTTTCGTTCTTCCGCAGCCAAAATGCGTTTTCGGCCTGAAAACGGCATGAAAGTATTGGTTAAAGGCAGTGTTTCGGTGTTTGAAAAAACCGGTGTGTACCAGTTATACATTACCGAAATGAAGCAGGATGGCGACGGCGATCTCTATGTTGCCTTAGAGCAACTGAAAAAGCAGTTGGCGGCAGCAGGCGTTTTTGCTGAAAGTCATAAAAAGGCTATCCCTATAATGCCTATGCGTATTGGAGTGATCACCTCTCCCACAGGAGCAGCGGTACGGGATATTATTCAAATTACCGGCAGACGTTTTCCCTTGGCAGAAGTAATCGTATATCCCGCCATTGTGCAGGGAGATCAGGCGCCCGCTTCTTTGATCAATGGTATTGCTTATTTTGAGGAAACTGAAAAAGTAGATGTTATCATTATTGGCAGAGGCGGCGGGTCCATCGAGGACCTTTGGGGGTTTAACAGTCCGGATTTGGCTCTGGCTGTTTATAATTGTGTTACGCCGATTGTTTCTGCTGTTGGGCACGAAACCGATTTTACAATCTGTGATTTTGCTGCCGATTTGCGAGCACCAACTCCTTCGGGAGCAGCAGAACTGGTGGTTCCGGATATGGTGGATCTTCTGCATCGTTTAAAGCAGGATCAAAAGCGCTTAACAGCGGCTTTGTCTCATAAAATGCAACACTGCCGTGATCTTTTAGAACGATATGCAAAAGCACGTGTGATGTTGGATCCTCACGCTTTTACCGACAAGCGTTATATGATCCTTGATCATGTGACAGAGCGGCTTAAAGGAAATATAAAGCATCAATGTCAAGCATATAAAACATCTTTGGTTACGCTAATGGCAAAGCTGGATGCATTAAGCCCGCTTAAAGTACTACAGCGTGGATACTCATTGGCGCAAAATGAGAGCGGCGTTGTGGTAAACAGTATAACTCAAATCAAAAAAGACGATGAAATAACCCTGCGCTTTTCCGATGGTGAAGCTGCATGTATCATTAACAATATTAACGAGGAAACTCACAATGAGTAAAGAAATTAAATTTGAAGAAGCAATCGCCCAGCTGGGTGAGATCGTAAAAACATTGGAAAGTGGCGATGCACCTTTGGATGAGTCTATTTCCTTATTTGAAGAGGGAATGAAACTGAGCAAACGGTGTACCGAGATCTTGGAAAAAGCTGAACAAAAGGTACGCTTTTTACACGAACAGGCAGAAGTGAGCGAAGATGAATAAAGAGTTTCTTTTGAAAAAAGAACAGTTGGACCGCCGGTTATCCGGTATTATCAAGGATTTTTTTTCCAAAGAGAATGCCTTGGCTGAAATTATGGAATATGGAATTTCTGCCCCCGGCAAACGTATTCGCGGTGTACTTACGATGGTATTTTGCGAACGCCTTGGTGTGCCGGAAGATCAAGCGATCCCCTTTGCAGAAAGTCTTGAATTGATTCACGCATATTCTTTGATTCACGATGATATGCCGGAAATGGATAATGACGATTACCGCCGTGGAATGCTCACTTGCCATAAAAAATTCGGCTCTGCCATGGCGCTTTTGGCAGGGGATGGTGTTTTAAACTTTTCATTAGAACACCTGCTTGAAAAGAGGAAATTATATCAACCGGATCGTTTTATGGACGCATTAGAGGTTTTGTATGAAGCGGCAGGAGCCCGGGGAATGCTCCAGGGACAAGCCTTGGATATAATGGGGGAAACCCGCACTCTATCTATTGATGAACTTCTTGAACTCCATCAAAATAAAACAGGAAAGTTACTATTAGCACCCATTTTAATTGCTCAAGCATTGGCAGGAAACAGGAACGAAAATTATGTAAACTATTGTAGGCATATCGGACTTGCTTTCCAGATCAAAGATGACATTTTGGATGTAGAAGGATCTAAAGAAGCGCTGGGCAAGGAAACCGGCAGGGATTTGGCGGAAAATAAATCCACCTTTGTATCTCTTTTAGGATTGAAGGATGCAAAGGATTACTTGGAAAAAGAACTTGCGGCGGCTGTACAGGCTGCCGGAAATGATACATTCTTGATTTGGCTTGCTAAATATATAGGACAACGGGAAAACTAATGGAAAGGGAGGTGCCGCTCATGCTCGAACATATTCAAGGCCCTGCGGATATTAAACGTTTAGATTATGATGAAATATCAGCCCTTGCTGATGAGATTCGCTCTTGCATGGTTAGTAATATTTCCAGCAACGGCGGGCATCTTGCCAGCAATTTGGGCGTTGTAGAACTAACGATGGCGCTGCATCGTGTGTTTAGTTCTCCCAAAGATCAAATTATTTTTGATGTAGGGCATCAATGCTATGTTCATAAGCTGTTGACCGGACGCTACAAGGATTTTGAAAAGTTGCGGAAAGAGGATGGTTTGTCCGGATTTCCGAACCCTGCCGAGAGTGAACATGATGTTTTAAGAACCGGACATAGTTCCACAGCAATCTCCTCCGCAGTAGGGCTTCTAAAAGCGTTTCAATTGAATGGGGAGGTGGATAGGTATGTAATTGCTGTGGTCGGCGATGGTGCCATGACCGGAGGTCTTTCCTATGAGGGGTTGAACAACGGCGGTAGAATGCAAGGAAACTTAATTGTTGTTTTAAACGATAACGATATGAGTATCTCGGCAAATGTGGGCTCCTTTGCTACCTATCTTTCAAAAATCCGTTCCCGTCAAGGTTATTTTCGGTTTAAAGACTTTTTGATCCGTCTTACGAGCAAAACCCCTTTGATCGGTAAATGGATCTATCGTCTGTTCCAAAAGATAAAGCAAGCGTTAAAGTCTATCTTTTATCAAGGCAACATTTTTGAAAATATGGGCTTTGCATACCTGGGCCCTATAGATGGGCACAACCAACGGGAATTGGAACGTGTATTAGAGCGTGCCCGCAGTTTGAAAAAACCTTGCCTTGTTCATGTGAAAACAGTAAAGGGAAGAGGGTACTCCTATGCGGAGAGCCAGCCTACCGATTTCCATGGACTGAGCTCCTTTGTGGTTGAAACCGGCGAACACGGCAAAAAGGTCAAACCGGATTTTTCCGATGTTTTTGGTAATGAATTGGTCAATTTGGCGGAAAATGATTCTAAGATCTGCGCCATAACTGCGGCGATGGCTTCGGGGTGTGGTCTTTCTATGTTTGCTCAAAAATTCCCGGACCGTTTCTTCGATGTAGGTATTGCAGAACAGCATGCACTCACATTTGCCGGAGGCTTGGCGCGCAATGGTTTAAAGCCGGTGTTTGCAGTTTATTCCTCCTTCTTACAGCGTGGATTTGACCAGGTAATTCACGATCTCGCCTTACAGAACTTGGATGTGACACTGTGTATCGATAGAGCGGGAATTGTGGGGGAGGACGGTGAAACACACCAGGGTTTGTTTGATATTCCTATGTTGATGCCGATTCCCGGTATTTCAATCTATTCACCTACTTCTTATCTGGATTTACGCACCGTACTTCAAAAACGTATCAGTTCCGGTTCCGGCATTACAGCGGTTCGCTATCCACGTGGTTATGAACCGGATATGATGCTTCCGTTTTCTCATCCGGAGAATGATTGTGAATGGAGTGGAACTTCCAAAGATCTTTGCGTTATTTCTTATGGTCGCCAGGTGGTCGCTTGCCTACAGGGGATCCGCAAAGCAAATTTACAAGTTTCTTTTTTGAAATTAAACCGCATTTTTCCCATATCTAATGATGTGGTGGGAAAATTGCATTCCTATAAACGCATTTTGTTTATTGAAGAGTGTTATCAAAGCAGTGGAATTGGCACTTATCTGGGCAATTTACTGTTGAATAGCGGTTATCAAGGTGTATACCGCAATGTGGGAATAAAAACACAGTTTTTAAAATCCGGCAAACCGGACGATCTATTCAGAGAGTGCCACTTGGATGGTGATAGTGTTGCAGAGATGATCTGTAAGATCGAGGCAATGAAACCATGAGATTAGATCAGTATTTAGTTGAACATCACTTTTTTGAAAGCCGTAACAAAGCGGCTTCCGCTGTAAAGGAGGGGCACTTTACAGTGGATGGCAAAAAAACCACCAAGCCCGCTTTTGATGTTTCTGAAAAAGCGGTGGTGGTTGCCATTCAAAACAAAAAAGTTTACGTTGCCCGCTCTGCCTGGAAGTTGATTCGTGCCTATGAAATATTTCAACTTAAATGGCAAGATAAAACTGTTGCGGATCTTGGGGCTTCTACCGGCGGATTTTGCCAGGTTTTGCTTGAAAATGATGTTAAAAAGATTTATGCTGTGGATATTGGAACTGCTCAACTGCACCCAAGCATACGTGCTGATAAACGTGTGGTGAATATGGAGCATACCAATGCCCGTTATTTATCAGCTGAATCTTTTTCAGAGCCAATCAATGTAGTAACTGCCGATCTTTCCTTTATTTCCATCAAGGCGGTACTGCCGGCGATCTATCAAACGCTTACTTCCATGGGTCAGGCAGTCGTTTTGATCAAACCCCAATTTGAAGCCGGTCCGCAAAATTTAAGCAAATCCGGTGTGGTCACTAACAAAAAAGTACAATATAAGGTTGTTGAAGATGTGGCTTTATTTGCTCAAAGCTGCGGATTTGGGATTAAAGGGCTAACTTTTAGTGGGTTGGCGGGTGAAAGCGGAAATCGTGAATATTTGCTTTTACTCGAAAAGGGCAGTGATACCACAATTTCTATACCGTCTGCAGCATATGCAGCTGTTTTTACGGAGGAGAGCAATGAATAAAATTGGTATTTTTGTTAATCCGGAAAAGGATTCCGGCTTCTTGTATTTAAATCGAATCATTGCACAGTTGAAATCCGTTGGTTATACATACGCAGTATCTTGCGGCAATTATGAACCAACGGAACAGTTTGATTTTTGCACGCCGGATGAGTGCTTTTGCAATTCTCAACTGGTGCTCACCCTTGGCGGCGACGGTACGCTGCTAAAGGCTGCTCCCTATGCTAACGCATACGGTGTACCCTTGTTGGGGATTAATTTAGGGCATTTGGGTTTTTTGGCAGAAATGGAGGCAGAGGAGATTGATTCTTTGCCGGCTATTTTGAAGAACGGCTATGAATGCTCTGAGCGAATGATGCTTTCGGTAGGGATTTTAAGGAATTCCTGCTGTGTTTCAAATTCAGTTGCTCTGAATGATGCGGTAATTCGCAGTAGAATCGGCAAACCAAATCGCATTGTAGTATCAGATGGAGAAAGTGATCTTTTAGATTACTTTTGCGATGGATTTATTGTGGCATCTCCCACCGGATCAACTGCATATTCCATGAGCGCAGGAGGACCGATTTTAGAACCTCGCTCGGAAGGAATTGTGGTTACTCCCATCTGCCCCCATACTCTGGGTGCAAGATCGGTGGTGTTCGGGTCTTCTCAGCAAGGGCTCTATATTCGTGTTACAAATGCCGATCGAATCAGATCTCTTTTGGAATGTGACGGTGCCGAGGTTTGTGATCTCCACGAAGGTGATGTTGTTTGTATAACCCGGCATGAAACGCCCTTATCCCTTGTTAAACTTCATAACAAGAGTTTCTATAAAGTACTAAATGACAAGATAAGCCGGAGGAATGTATGAAAAACTTACGTCAAGAAGCTATTTTAAAAATAATTGAGGAACAGCCGGTATTTACCCAGGAAATGCTTGTTTCTATTCTGCAACAGCAGGGGTGGAACGTAACGCAAGCTACCGTTTCTCGTGATATTAAAGCTCTCGGCTTGCAAAAAACCTCCGATGGTAAAGGCACTCGCTATGTAAAATCAGCCGTCGGAACGCCCCAACCCACTCGGGTTCATGTCAATACGATATTGAATAACGGGATCATTGATGTGATTGATGCGCAAAACTTCGTGATTGTAAAGTGCTATGCCGGCATGGCGGGTGCTGTGTGTGCCACTATTGATAATATGCACCTACATGAGATCGCCGGATCCATCGCCGGTGATGACACTATTTTTATTTGTACACTCGATAACGAATGCGCGCAAAAGGTTAAGGCTCTGCTTACCGACGTTAAGGAGTAATTAAACGATGCTAACTGCGCTACATATTGAAAATATAGCAATTATCGATCGTCTTGATGTGGAGTTTCAGAATGGTTTTTCGGTGCTTACCGGTGAAACCGGTGCGGGAAAAAGTATTATCATTGATTCCATTTTACTTTTGCTTGGGAATAAGGCTTCCAAAGATTTGATTCGGTCCGGGACGACTGCTGCAACGGTAAGCGCATCTTTTTGCGCCTTATCAAAGGAAGCAATGGGGATTTTACAGGAAAACGGTTTGTCCCCGGATGAGGATGGAAATATTACCATTTTTCGGAAGATCGGTGCAGATGGCAGAAACAATGCACGTATTAACGGGGTATCCGTCACTGTTACCCTTTTGAAAGAGTTGGGTGAACACCTTGTCAATATCCATGGTCAACACGATGGAGTTTTGCTTCTGAACAGTAAGCGCCACTTGGGCTATCTTGATGCTTATGGCAGGGTGGAGGATGAACTTGAACAATATAGCTCGGCATATAAGAATGTTAAGGAACTACGCCAAAAAATCAGTGACCTCCAAGTAAAAGAAACGGAAAAAGAACAGCGAAGAGCACAACTCACCACATGGCTCAGCCAACTGGATAAGTGCGATCTAAAAGACGGCGAGCATGCCGCTTTATTAGAAAAGCGCAAAAATATGATGACCAATACAGAGATCATAGAAGGCTTGCATACCTCTGTCACCGCATTATATGATGGCGAAGTACCTGCGGCTTTGTTGGTTCGTCAGGCTTTGGATGCGATCTCACCTATCGAAAAACTTTTTCCTCAGGGAGAGGAAACAGTTAAACAGTTGGCTCGCATTTCTGCCGAGTTGGATGATATTGGCGGTGAGCTTGGCAAACTTTTTGATGATTACGCCGGGGATCAAATGGATCCCCAAGAAATTGAAGAACGGCTGGATCAGTTGGAAGAAATCAAAAAGGAATTCGGCCCCAATGACGCGGATGTTTTAAATAAGCAAAAAAGTTATCGTAATGAATTGGCACAATTGGATAATGGTGAAAATGTTTTAAAGGAGCTACAGCTTGAATATGTGAATGCGCTGGAAACTTTGAATAAAAAAGCAACGGCGTTAACAAGCAAGAGAATGTTGGCTGCCAGAACCATGGAGCAGCAGTTGCAGGAAGAACTTTATTATCTTGATATGCCTAAGGTTCGTTTTAGTGTAATGGTGCAGGACCGCTTGAATGATCGGGGCGGGATCCGCTATAGCCCTTACGGAAAAGACGAAGTGGAGTTCTTTCTTTCGGCAAACACGGGAGAAGAATTACGCCCCCTGGCAAAAATTGCCTCCGGCGGTGAACTTTCCCGCATTATGCTCTCTATGAAGGGCGTTTTAAATCAAGGTTTTGATACAGTGATCTACGATGAAGTGGATACCGGTGTTTCCGGCGCAACAGCTGAGAAGATTGGAAAAAAACTGCAAAGCAGTGCCCGGAACAGGCAGGTATTCTGTATTACTCACCTTGCTCAAATCGCTGCCCGTGCAGATCAGCATATGAAGGTGGTTAAAACCGAAAAAGAGGGTAGAGTTTGCTCCGAGATCATAATGCTGAATGAAGACGAGCGTGTCCATGAAATTGCACGGATCATGGGCGGTGAGGACCTAAGCGAAACCCTGCTGCATAGCGCAAAAGAAATATTAATAAATAGTAAAAATAATGATTGACATTCCAATTTTGGTGTGTTATAATCATCGTTAGCCGCATATGCCTGGTCAAAAGGGAAACCTACCAGTTGTAGCGAGTTTTCTATAAGAAAGTGAGGTGCTTTGTAATGTACGCAATTTTTGAAACCGGCGGTAAGCAATACAAAGTGCAAGAGGGCGATACTCTTTTCATCGAAAAGTTGGACGCCGAGAACGACAGTGTTGTTACCTTCGACAAGGTAGTAAGCGTTGGTGAAGGCAAAAAGCTGAAGGTGGGCAAGCCTTACGTTAAGGGTGCTACCATTGAAGCAACCGTTATTAAGAGCGGTAAAGAAAAGAAAATCATCGTTTACAAAATGAAACCCAAGAAGAATTATCGCAGAAAGCAGGGTCACAGACAGCCTTATACCAAGATTCAGATTTCTGCAATTCATCCTACCGCTCCGAAGGCTGAAAAAGTAGAAGAGTAATTCTATGACGATCCTTCGGGTCTATCGGCAAGGAAAATTTTATACCGGCTTTGAATGCACCGGGCACAGTGGTTATAGTGAGGCAGGCAGTGATATTGTTTGTGCCGCTATTTCAACAGCTGTTCAATATTGCATTAATTGCGGTGAAAAGATCGACCAAGTGCCGATGCAGCTTACTGTAGATCAGGATGCTGCCTTAATTCGTTGCCTTAGTAAGAAGCCAAATCCACAATTTTCAAAGCATATTGAGATTTTGGTTGAGTTGGGGCAAAGCGTTGCAAAGGATTATGCAGCGTATTTTAACCTTGAAATAATGGAGGTGTAACAAATGTTGTTTAATATTCAGTTTTTTGCGCATAAAAAAGGTATGGGCTCTACCAAGAACGGCAGAGATTCCGAATCCAAGCGCCTGGGTGTAAAGAGAGCAGACGGTCAGTTCGTTTTGGCCGGCAATATTCTTGTTACCCAGAGAGGGACTAAGATCCATCCCGGTAACAACGTAGGTCGTGGTTCCAACGATTCTTTGTTTGCATTGATTGATGGCAAAGTTAAGTTTGAACGTATTGGCCGCGACAGAAAGCAAGTTTCTGTTTACGCTGAAGAGTAATTCCTAAAAATCCCGGATCAAATCCGGGATTTTTTTCTATCGACCCAATGAAGGGAGGTTTAATCAATGTTCGTTGATGTAGCAAAAATATGGATCAAAGCCGGCAAAGGCGGCGATGGTGCTGTTGCATTCCATCGGGAAAAATACGTAAATGCCGGTGGCCCGGATGGTGGCGACGGCGGCAAAGGCGGCGATGTGATCTTTCAGGCAGACCGTAATCTGAACACATTAATGGATTTTCGCTATAAACGTAAATATGTTGCTGAAGACGGCAAAAACGGAGGAACTAAAAATTGTACCGGCGCAGGAGCGCCTCCGTTGATTATTAAAGTGCCCTTGGGAACTTTAATTAAAGATGCCGAAACCGGTTTGCTGATCAAGGATCTTTCTGATGATGAACCGTTTGTTGCGGCGAAAGGTGGTAATGGCGGCTGGGGTAATCAGCATTTTGCAACCCCGACCCGTCAGATTCCTCGTTTTGCAAAACCTGGGCAACCGGGGGAGGAATATCACATTCAATTGGAGTTAAAGCTGATTGCTGATGTTGGCTTGATTGGCTTTCCTAACGTGGGTAAGTCAACTTTTTTGTCGGTTGTTTCTTCCGCCAGACCCAAAATTGCCAATTATCATTTCACTACAATGACCCCCAATCTTGGCGTAGTGGATTATTTTGGAAATGGTTATGTAATTGCCGATATACCCGGCATTATTGAGGGCGCCGCAGGCGGTGCAGGCTTGGGAACTGCATTTCTGCGTCATGTTGAACGTTGCAGAATGCTGCTCCATTTAGTAGACGTGGCAGGCACAGAAGGTCGGGATCCTATTGATGATTTTGATATCATCAACAAGGAATTACAGCAATATTCGTCGGTTCTTGCCGGACTGCCTCAAGTGGTTGTTGCAAACAAGTGCGATGCTGTTTTCGATGAGGATCTAAAGAATCGCTTTATTAAACACGTGGAAGGATTAGGCTATCCCGTGTTCTGCATCTCTGCTGCAACCAAAAATGGCTTAGAACCGCTGCTTGCTAAAACAGGCGAATTGCTGGAAACATTGCCCAAAGTGCGTGTTTTTGAAAGCGAATACGTTAAACCTATTGTTGAACCTGAAAAGGAAAAAACCTTTACAGTCCGCAAGGAAAATCGCACCTTTATTGTTGAGGGTGAATGGCTGATGAAGATCATTGCAACTGTTCACTTCGATGATTACGAGTCCATGAACTTCTTCCAACGAGTGCTGCAAAGCAATGGAATTATTGATAAGTTGGAAGAAATGGGAATTCAAGAAGGCGATCCTGTTCAGATTGGGGATTTAGAGTTCGATTATATCCGTTGATTTATAAGAACCGGCGTAATTTTACGCCGGTTTTAAAATTATTATTGATTTTCGTGCTTTAATATGTTAAAATGTAATAAAAATAAAGCAAGGAGCTATATTGATGAATATTAAATTAAAAGATCCCAGCAGTGACCATTTGTTTGAAGCAATCTTAAAACTGAAGACTGTTGAAGAATGCTATGATTTCTTTGAGGATCTGTGTACTGTTGCGGAATTTAAAGCGATGTCACAAAGATTTGAGGTAGCATATTTATTGGCACAAGGTGAGTCTTATCAAGATATTGTGAATAAAACCGGAGCCTCCACCGCTACGATCAGCCGTGTTAAGCGTAGCTTGAATTATGGTACGGATGGTTATGCCTGTGTTTTTTCTCGAATGAAATAACATGATGAATGGTTTTTCTGAATTAGCACGGTACTATGACCGTTTTGTTGGTGCCGACTACGATAAGATCACCTCGTTTGTTGATGAGGCAATCAAAAAGAATTTCCCCAACGCATCTTTAGTTTGTGATGTAGGGTGTGGAAGCGGTACTGTAACCCTTGCTCTTTTGCAAAGAGGGTATGATATGATCGGTATTGACGGCAGTGCCGAAATGTTAGCGGAGGCCATGAATAAGCGGGTTGATATAAGCAATGGCGAGCGTGCGCTGTTTCTTTGTCAGCAACTACCTGAGTTTGAGTTGTATGGTACCGTTGATGCGATTGTTTCCACCCTTGATACGATAAACTATATTACAAATGAAGAGGATTTGGATCGCTTATTCTATTGGTTTAGAAATTATTTAAATCCACAAGGCATATTAATATTTGATATTAATTCACTTTATAAGTATCAAAATGTTCTGGAGAACCATTGTGACGCTTATGAAGATGAGGATGTATTTTTTGTGTGGAGAAGTCAATTTGACGGTGTATATTGTAATCATCAACTGACCTATTTTTTGAAAAATGCAAATAAATATGAGCGCAGGGACGAAGAGCAGCTTCAGCGTTACTATAGTGAGGAAGAAGTGCGGCTCCTTTTAAAAAAATACGGTTTTTCAATATTAGGGGTTTTTGACGATTACACCGTTCAAAAATCGAGTTCTAAAACCCAGAGATTAACTTTTGTTGTAAAAAAAGAGGATTAAATCATGACCAATAATGGAATTACGATTCTTTCCGATAATGGGATGGTTCGTGGATATTTTTTAAACGCAAAAAATATAGTACAGCGAGCATTTGAATATCATAAAACCGCCCCGGTTGTAACTGCAGCTTTGGGCCGTTTACTGACTGCTTCAGCAATGATGGGAAAGACCTTAAAAAACGATAGCGATCTCCTTACTCTTCAAATCGAAGGGGAAGGTCCTGTTAAAACCCTCTTGGCAACCGCTGATCGTAAAGGGCGTGTAAAAGGATATTCAGGCAATACGATCGTGAATATTCCCCTAAAGTCCAATGGAAAATTGGATGTGAGCGGTGCCATTGGCTATGGACACCTTACCGTTTTGCGAGATAACGGGGAAGGGGAACCTTATATTAGCCGCACAGAACTGGTTAGCGGAGAAATTGCCGAAGATATTACCAACTATTATGCCGTAAGCGAGCAAACGCCCACGGTATGTGCTTTGGGCGTTTTGGTGGATCGGGATTACACTGTAAAATCTGCAGGCGGCTTTATTTTACAGTTACTGCCCGGAGCCGATGAAGAGGTCATTTGTGCCTTGGAATCCAATTTGTCCAAAGTTCAAAATGTATCTGCCATGTTTGAGCACACCTCCAATAGAGAAATTGCAAGTATTCTCATGGAAAATATCCCGTTTCACGTTACAGAAGAGTGGGATGCAGAGTATTTTTGTAATTGCTCCAAAGAGCGTACAGAAAAGGTTTTGCTCAGTCTTGGGAAAAAGGAATTGGCATCGTTAATTGATGAGGGGAACCCTGTTGAATTATGTTGCCATTTCTGTGATTGTAAATATCAATTTACGCCTAAGGACATGGAAAAATTATTGGTTAATGCACTAAAAAAATAAATTATATTTTTCAAGAAAAACACTTGACTTTTATATCTATATGTTGTAAAATATCTATCGTTGCAGCGAGATTGCGCTGCATTTGGCCTGGTAGTTCAGCTGGTTAGAACGCTAGCC
>JAZSRD010000064.1:0-7954 GCA_045538295.1 Eubacteriales bacterium | reverse complement strand
CCTCCATTGGCTTTGACGCACGCTGAGTGGCTCGATTTGGAGGTAGCAAAAGGCACTATTATAAAGAAAAAATATTGCCAAAAGGCAATGTTTTTTCATCCTTTTTATTTTGTTACGAAGGAATGTTGTTAATAGTTGCTGTTTTTCTTGCCTTTTGCGGTTCGGACTTTTTTTACAGCCCCTTTTTCATTACCTCATTGTAAATTTCATTCTTTGCCACGCCCCGATCGGCGGCAGCGGCTTTAATGGCATCTTTTTTGGAAAGTCCGGTTTGCATGTAATAGTCCACGTGGGCGGCGGGGGAAAGCTTTTGCCAAAAGGCTTCTTCCTCCGGCTCTTGGGTAGCCCCCTCTAAAACAAGCACGTATTCCCCCCGGGGATCGTGTTCTTCATAGAATGCGATCATCTCTGCAAGGGTGCCCCGCTGTACCGTTTCGTGGAGCTTGGTCAGCTCCCGGCAAAGGGCGATCCGCCGATCTCCGAACGCGGTTATCAGATCGTTTAAGGTGTTGCGGAGTTTTTGGGGTGCCTCATAAAAGATCAGGGTCTCTTTGGCATATTTCAGCCCCTCTAAATGCTCCCGCCGATTTTTTTTGGCGGTGGAAAGAAAGCCCTGAAAGGAAAATCTGCCGGTGGGTAAGCCCGAGAGCACCAGGGCGCTGATCAGGGCGCAGGGGCCGGGCACCACCGAAACGGTGTAGCCCTGCTCTGCCAGCAGTTTCACCAGATCCTCTCCGGGATCGCTGATGCCGGGCATGCCGGCATCGGTTACCAGGGCGCAGGTCTTGCCCTCTTGAATGCGGGCAAGGATCTCCAGCCCACGCTCCCGCTTATTGTGTTCAAAATAACTGATCAGGGGCTTTTTGATCCCCAAATGGTTCAGTAGTTTTAA
Organism: Eubacteriales bacterium; assembly: GCA_045538295.1. Classification (GTDB taxonomy): domain Bacteria; phylum Bacillota; class Clostridia; order Oscillospirales; family QAKW01; genus QAKW01. Next base: position 7,062 of record JAZSRD010000064.1, on the reverse strand, counting down.
GGTGTTGCGGGTATCCTCGGCGGCAATAAAATCCACCGTATCTAAAATCTCACGGCATCGGGGTGAAATATCACCCAAATTACCAATGGGCGTTCCCACTAAATATAAAACCGGCTCGCTCATGGTTGCCGCTCCCTTCGATAGATCTGTAATAATTCCTCGGATGGTTCTCCATCCTCCCCGTGGAGGATCAAGGTAGGTTCCGCTGTGAGTTCCCGGCGGCTGTTTAAAATGCCTTCGATCAGCACTACGGTGGGCTTTTCTCCCGCATGCCCCTGCACCAAACGCAGGCGGGAGGGGGTCAGATGATACTGCTCCATGGTCTTTAAGATCTCCGGCAAGCGAAACACCCGGTGCACCATGGCAAGCCTGCCGCCGCTGTTTAGCAGGTAAGCGGCGCTCTTTATCACATCCTCCAGGGCGCAGGCGATCTCCCGCCGTGCCAATTCCCGGTGGGGATTTTGCCCCAAAACGCCCCGCCCCAAGGGCTCATAAGGAGGGTTCACCGTTACCAGGTCGTAACTGCCTGCCGGCAGTAATTGGGGGGTTTCTTTCAGATCCCCCTCAATTACGGTAAACCGATCTTCGCATTGGTTCTCCCAACAGCTTTTTCGCATTAAGGCGCATAGATAGGGTTGCAGTTCCAGGGCTTCTGCCCGCTTTGCATCTCCCCTTGCCAGCAGCATAAAGGGCACAATGCCGGTGCCGCTGCAAAGGTCGATGATGCGATCGGTCTTTTTGCAACGGGCAAAATCCGCCAGCAGCACTCCGTCGGTACCAAAGCGGAAAAATTTACTGTTTTGCCAGATCCGCCAACCGTTTAGCTGCAGATCGTCCAGGCAGTCGAATGGGCGGAGATCTTCCATTATCTGCCCTCTTTAAAGGCTTTGATCCGCAGATCCTCGCCGTAGAAATAGCAATAGGAGAAATGCCCCAGCAGGCGGGAAACGATCCGTTCATCGTACGCCTTTTGGATCCCCTCTAAATTTAAGTTAGTGGAAAAAAGCATGGGTCTTCCCAGACGGATCCGCTGATCCATCAGATCGGTGAGGGTACCCACGGTATAGGGGGTGCGGGTCTCGGTGCCCAGATCGTCGATGATCAGCATATCTGCCTCAAAGAATTGGGCAAGCTGCCCCTCTTCGTCCTTAAAACGGGCGGCCTCCAAGCGGCGTGCCAGTTCCGGGGCACTGATATAGATCACGCTTTTGCCCTGATCCAGCAGTGCTTTGGCAATGGCGGTGGAAAGGTAGGTTTTTCCCAGGCCGGTGGCGCCCACAAACAGCAGGCTTTTGGTTTGCTCGCTGAAATGCTGGGTGTAGTTTTTGCAAAGCTGATAGATCCGCTGCATATTCTCCCGGGGAGAGAGCAAGCCGTCCTTGGCTTCGGTATCAAATAGGGAAAAATCGAAGTTTTCAAAGCTTTGGTCGGTAAGCGCCTGCTCCAGGTTGGAATTGCGGAAGTTTTCGGCAATCAGTTCCCGGCGGAAGCATTCGCACATCCCCTCGGGACCCATGCCGGTGTCCTGGCAAAGGGGACACTGAAAATGAGGCTCAAAATCTGCATGGATGGATTTCAAAAAATCTTCCCGCTTTTGTTGCAACGCTTCCAGTTCCTTTTTGGCTTCTTGGGGGTTGCCGGCGGTGGTCATGGCGGCGCAAAAACGGCTGCCTGCCTCGGTGATCTCCCGATCCATCTCCAGCAGTACCGGGTGCTCCCGATATGCCTGCTCCCGCCGCTCGGCTGCCTGCCACACAGCTTCGGCACGGCGGGTGGCAAATGCCGCCCAAAGTTGCTCTTTATTGCTCATTGCTTTTCACCTCCCGATTGGATCATGCCGATTCCCATGCGTTCCAGCTCCGAAAGACCTTGATGTTGCTTTCTGCCGGTGGAAACCTCCTCTTGAATATCGGATACTTTTTTATAGCCTTTTTTGCCCCAGTCCTCTAAAATTTTGTTCATGTAGGGGAAACTCAACTGGCTTTTATGGTCCATACAGCGGTTGTATGCCTCCAGCATCAATTCCTCTGTAAGACCCATACCGCTCCAGGCTTCGATCATCTCCCGTTGCTTGGCGGAGAAATTGGTGGTAATGCCGAATGCCCGCTTCAGCCGGGTTTCCAGCCGGCGGCTCTCCTCCAACTGGCGGATCTTTTCTTCTGCCAGTTCAAAGGTGTTGATGCCGTTGTCGTACCAATCGGTTGCCACCGTTTCCATGTACCGGTAAGAAAATTTGCCGATACTGTTGCAGTATGCCGCCAGTTGCACGATCATTTCCGGTGAAAATTGCAGGTTTTCTGCCATATTATAAAAGAGGGAAACCGTTAACGAATTGATGGTTTTACCGGTGATCCGCTGGATCTCACCAATTACTGCTCGGAAATCCTCGGAGGTCTCCTCCAAAATAATGGTGGGCTGTACCCGAGGCAGTTCTTTTTGCTGCACGGTCTTTACCGCCGCCACCAGCCGCAGTTTTCCCTGCTCCAAGGCAAATACCTTTTCTTTGATCCAAAAATCCACCGCCTGCTCCACATCTTGGGGAGTAAGGTTGCAAAAGCGGGCAATCTCCTCGCTATCGTGGGCAAGCTTATCAAAGCGCAGCAAAAAGAGCAGTACCTTTAATTGGGCGCCGGTGGCAATGGATAATAAACCGTCTACCACTCGGGCGGGTACCGCTACACTCTGCATTCTGGTGTCTTCAAACTGATATTTCATAACGACCTCTTGATGTATTGATAAACTCATTATATAAAACATCTTGCTAAAAATCAAGTTGAATGATAGAATATAATTCTGAAACGAGGTGATTTCAAATGATCTTCGATAAATTTAAAAAAGAACGTTTTATGGTGGTGGGTCTGGGCAACCCGGGCAAAAAGTACGAAAATACCCGTCACAACGCCGGCTTTATGGCACTGGAAGTGCTGGAAAAGGAATTTGGCGCATCCCCCTTTGGTAATAAGCAGACCGCAACCATGAGCAAGGCCAACGTGGAGGGAAAAGAGGTGTTGTTTGTAAGACCTCTCACCTTTATGAATCTTTCCGGTAATGCGGTGAACGAGGTAGGTGCCTATTACAAGATCCCCCAGGATCATATCATTGTGATCGCCGACGATATTTCCATGGACGTGGGTCGTATGCGGATCCGGGATAAGGGGAGCGACGGCGGCCACAACGGGCTGAAAGATATTATTCGGGTGCTGGGCAGCCAGCAGTTTGTGCGGATCAAGATCGGGGTTGGTCAAAAGCCTCACCCCAACTACGACCTTGCCGATTGGGTGCTCAGCCGGTTTCAAAAAGAGGATCTTGCCAAATTAGACGATGTGCTGCAAACGGTGCCCGGCGCAGTAAAACTGCTGCTGAAGGGCGATGTGGCTGCTGCCCAAAATCGGTTTAACAGGTGATATGATGGATCTACTTTCCTTGCTGCAGCAGGAGCCTGCCCTGCAGGATCTGCCCTTGAACGGCTCCCGCCCCATAGCGGTAAACGGGCTGCAGGGGCAAAGCAGTGTTCTGGCTGCGGCGTATCTTTGCAAACAATGGAATCATAAGGGAATTTTTGTTACCCGCCAGGAGGCGGGGGGACGGGAAATTCTCGCAGCTTTTCATGCCCTTTTAGGGGAAAAGGTGTATTACCTGCCGGAGCGGGATTTTTTGTTTGATGAATTTTCCGCCCGCTCCCGGGAGCGGGAAAACACCCACGCCCAGGTGCTCAAAAAAATGCGGGAGGGCGATTATACCATGATCGTGGCGCCCTTAAGCGCTCTGCTTATGCCGGTGCCGCCCCCGGAGGAAGCGGGGGAGCAGGGTGTAGTGCTGCAAACCGGCACGACCTGCGATATGGAGGAACTTACCGCTTTTTTAACCGACCACGGCTACACCCCCTTTGATCTGGTGGAGGGGAGCGGAACCTTTGCCCGCCGAGGCGGTATTTTGGATATTTTTTCTCCCAACTATCCCGATCCTTTGCGGATCGAGTTTTTCGGCGACGAGATCGACCGCATCGTCTTTTTCGATGTGCTCACCCAGCGTACCTTGGAAACAGTGGAGGAAGCCACTGTGGTGGCCTGCCACTCCCGCAAGGGGGAGGAACAGCGGCTGCTGCCTATTCTAAAAAAACTGGAGGCAGAAAAGCCTCATCCGGGGCTTCGTGCCGATATTGAACGGTTGGAAAACGGGCGCACCGTGGCAACTGATCGTTATTTACCCCTGCTGTACCCCAACCTGCACACCCCTCTGGATCTTCACGACGGCTTGGTGTTTTTAGAAGAATATGCCGGTCAGCAAAAGGTGTTTTCCTTTATGGAGTGGCAGTTGAACGAAGAAATTACCCGCCACGCCGAAAAGGGCGATTATATGGCCGAGGGTGCCTACTTTTTGGATCAACCTGCCTTTGAGGAGCGGTGGAGCGGCAAGACCCTGCTGTTTTCTGCCATCTCCCCCGGCTTGACCGATCGTACTTTGGGGGCGTTGCGGCAGATCCGGGTGCTGGAGGATCATATCCCCTTTTATCAGGAAGAAACCTTATTCGGGGAGTTGGCGCGGGCGGCAGAGGAGCAATACACCGTGGTGCTCACCGGCACTGCCCAGCGCATCCCTCGGCTGAAAGCCCTACTCACCGAGGGGCATATCCCCCTGGCGGCAGAACCCAAAGCAGGGGCGGTTTGCTGCGTGGAGAGCCCTCTTACCATGAATTTGCGATTCCCCGACGCTAAAGTTTTACTTCTCTGCGACGGTTCCCGCAAGGCAGAACAGAATATCCGCCGTAAGGGCGCCGTTAAGGGGGAAAAGATCCGCTCCTTCAACGATATTACCCCCGGAGATCTGGTGGTGCATGTGTCCCACGGCATCGGTGTGTATAAAGGCATTCGCCAGGTGGAAAACCAAGGGGTCACCAAGGATTATATTGTGATCGGCTACGATAAGGGGGATACCCTGTTTGTGCCCTGCCCCCAGCTGGATCTGATCTCTAAATATATCGGCACTGCCGAGGATAAAACGGTAAAGCTTTCCCGCCTGGGGGGCAGCCAGTGGGAAAAGACCAAAGCCAAAGTAAAAACCCAATCCCGGGAGATCGCCCGGGAGTTGATCGCATTATATGCCAAGCGGCTGAATGCGCCGGGCGCACCCTGCGATCCCGATACCGATTGGCAGCTGCGGTTTGAAGAGCAGTTCCCCTATGAGGAAACCCCCGACCAGGTGCGGTGTGTGGAGGAGATCAAAAAAGATATGGAGCAGCCCTACCCCATGGATCGCCTTTTGTGCGGGGATGTGGGCTTTGGTAAAACAGAAGTGGCGTTGCGGGCGGCATTTAAAGCCATCGATAACGGCTTTCAGGTGGCGCTCCTTTGCCCCACCACCATCCTTTCGGAACAGCACTTTTTAACGGTAAAGAACCGTTTTTCCGATTTTCCCATCTCGGCGGCGGTGCTCAATCGGTTCCGCACCCCCAAAGAAACCAGGCAGATCCTTTCCGATCTGGAATCGGGCAAAATAGATATAATCATTGGTACCCATCGGCTCCTTTCTGCCGATATTCACTTTAAAAAACTGGGACTCTTGATCATCGACGAGGAACAGCGGTTCGGGGTAAAGCATAAGGAGAAGATCAAAGAACTCTCCGTGGGAGTGGATGTGCTTACCATGAGTGCCACCCCCATCCCCCGTACCCTGAATATGGCCCTTTCCGGTATTCGGGATCTTTCCATTATAGAAGATCCCCCCGCCGACCGCCAGCCGGTAACCACCTATGTGCTGGAATACGACCGGGATCTGATCCTTTCTGCCATTGCCAGGGAATTAAAGCGGGGCGGCTGTGTCTTTTATATGAAGAACGATATAGAGGCGCTGGACGGCATCGCCCGGCAACTTTCCGCCCGCCTTCCCTCGGCACGGATCGCCGTGGGTCACGGCAAGATGACCGGCGCCGAGCTGGAAAAAACCTGGGAGCGGGTATTAAAGCATGAGGTGGATATTCTTATTTGCACCACCATTATAGAAACGGGCATTGATGTTGCCTTTGCCAACACCCTGATCATTGAAGATGCAGACCGCCTGGGGCTTTCCCAGCTGCACCAGACCCGGGGCAGGGTGGGGCGGAGCAGCACCCGTGCCTATGCCTACCTCACCTATCGGCAGGGGAGCATCGTTAATGAGGTGGCCTCCAAGCGGCTGGCAACCATTCGGGAATTCACCGAATTCGGCAGCGGTTTAAAGATCGCCATGCGGGATCTGGAGATCCGGGGCGCAGGCGCCCTCTTGGGAGAAAAACAGCATGGCCAGATGAACGTGGTGGGCTACGATATGTATATGCGGATCTTAAAAGAGGCGGTCACCGAGGAGCAGGGCAAAACCCAAGAGCCCCCTGCCGATTGCGCCATCGATGTGTCGGTAAGCGCCTTTATCCCTAAAGATTATGTGCCCAGCGAAAAGACTCGGATCGATCTGTATAAAAAGATCGCCGCCATCTCCGGCGAGGAGGATTACAGGGATATGATCGATGAACTGTGCGATCGGTTCTCCGATCCTCCCGAAAGCATCCAAAATCTTATGAAGATCGCTCTGTTGCGGGCACTTGCCCGGGAAAACGGCGTGCTGGATATTAAGCAAAAGCAGGATTCGGTGCTGTTTTTCGTGGAGGAATGCGCTCCGGAGTTTCTCTCCAAATTGGTACACCAAATGAAAGGGCGGGTGCTTTATTCCATGGGCGGAAAGCCCTATTTTACCCTGCGGATCACCGATAAAGGCAATCTGCTGGAAGAGATGAACCATTTTTTGAAAACCTATGCAGCAATCATAACCACCAGTAAACTGGTGGTTTGCACAGCCCCTAGAAGGGGCTAATACAGGCTTAGCCTCTGTAAGAGGCACTGAAAGTTTGACACCGCATTACCATTACAGGCAGCCGCTCACGTGCGGCTGTCTTTTTTTGCCTACTTCTTCTTGCTACCCGTGAACGGGTCCATATATTCTTTTATGCTAATTTGGTCCGAAGCACGGTCCTCTTCCAATTGATTTCTGATGTATTCTTCAATAATTCTTTTGTTTTTTCCTACTGTATCC
>JAZSRD010000047.1:0-32034 GCA_045538295.1 Eubacteriales bacterium | reverse complement strand
TTGAGGCAGGCGCCCGTAGATAACGGGCGAACTGCCGTGTCTTGAGCAGTGGCGTTTTATCGTTAGCCGCCGACCAGCGGCTCGAGAAAACGGTGCAGCGGAGAGTATCCCTCTGTTAGGCTGCTTAAAACCCCCACTGTTTTTTACGATAGTCACATTTCTGCCGCCCCATCGGGTGGCTCAACTTTTTATATGGGTAGTTCTTGTGGAGCAATCAAATCTCCCTCTTCTCAATTCTGTTGCGAATGTTTTGCATTGCCAAGTCCAGTGCGGCAATTTGGGTGGCGCAGGTTTTGAGTTGCTCCTTGATCTCCTCGGCGTCTTCTAAATCGTCTTTTTTATATTTCATCTTGTGCTCCAGGCTTGCCCAGAAATCCATGGCGATAGTGCGGAGCTGAATCTCCACGCACATCATCTTTTTTTCGTTGGCTAAAAAGATAGGCACCTTTACAATGAGGTGTAGGCTGCGGTAGCCGGAGTTTTTGGGGCTTTTTATGTAATCCTTTACCCGAACAAGCTCAATATCGTCTTGCTTGAGTAGGTATTCTGCCAATAGGTAAACATCTTCGGGAAAGGCACAGATCACACGAATTCCGGCAATATCACGAATATTTTTTTCAATGGAGTCCACATCGATGGGAAGGCTTTTGCGCCATAATTTTTCAATGATACTCTTTGGCGTTTTCAACCGAAATTTGATGGTTTCAATAGGGTTGCGGTCATGAGTAACGGAAAGGCTTTCGTTCAGCACACGAAATTTGGTTTCCACTTCCATCATGGCACTGCGATAATAAGCCATCAATGAGCGAAATTCTTGTTCTTGCAGCAGAGCTTTTGCTAATAATTCTGCTTTTTCTATCTCTGTAAGGGGCATGGTTTGGGTGCTTCCCATGGCGATCACCTCTTTCATTTATAGTGTAACATATTTAAACCGAAAAAGCGAGAAGTGGATGTTAATTTTCCATAGATAAATTGTAAATGAGGGAAATTATTCCTGCGAAAATAAGAAAATATTGTTAGATATTCCGTAATAATCACTACATTTATGTTTTATTTTGCATGAAGTACCATCCAAAACAGAGAAAATACATTGCGACATTGAAAATCGGTTGAGAATCCATTATAATATATTTGTAAATTGATAGTAAAGGAGTGAAAATGATGAAGAAGACCATTTGCAAATATGAATATGATACTGAGAAAGCCGTTATCGTTAAAAAAGTGACCAGCGGTGCTTTCGGTGATCCTGCCGGCTATGAAGAAACCCTTTACCAAACTGCCGATGGGAAGTATTTTATTTACGTAAACGGCGGCGCAGATTCTATTTATCCCACTGAGGATATTAAAAGAATCGGCAAAGAAAAAGCAGAAGCTTGGATCGCAGAGCGTTCCTGATTTTGCACACTCAAATAAAAGATCCTGCCATGGGCAGGATCTTTTATTTTATATGGAAAGAAAATAGCGAAATACTTGCTGGGTGATCAGCAGAACGATAAAGGCGTTTGCCAATAGAATCAATTTCCAGCGTTTTTGAAGCTTTTCGGTTTCATCATTGGGACGAAATGCAACCTTTCGGCAAAGGATCCCAAGGGCATATACCAGCGCAGCCAGCAGAGTAATACAGCCGATTTCAGCGGCAAGGGCATTTTTGATGGCGATGGCAATGGCTGCCAAAAGCCCGCCTGCCGCACCAACGAAAAAACTTTTTTTATGCTTTACGGTCATGGTTGCCCAATATTGCCGATCCTCGGCGGGGGCGTTGGCGCTAACGGATAATTTGCGGCTTCCGTTATGGTAAGTAATACCTCCGTAGCACAGAAGCAGGCAATAAATTACAAATAGGGTGATCAATACAAAATTCATTCTTCGACGATCCTCCGGCATTCAAGATAAAAACGCTTATCCTGCGCATGCCCCATGGAAAAGGTTTTGCGGGGCAGGGCACCATCTGCCATTACAGTGGGGAAGAGATCATTTTTTTCCATGGGGGGCAGAATAAAGCCTAAAGCGCCCTTTTGCATGGAAAGGTTTTCTACCACATCTTCGCCGTGGATATAGTCCGCTTCGCCCTCTTCGGCTGCCAAGTATGCATCCAAAGCGTTTTGCAGGGTGCCCACAGCCAGTTCTGCAGTTTCTTTGGCAAAGGAGTAGGTTTTATATTTGCCGTTTTGCACCACTTGTATTTTTTGACGATGGGTATCATTTTCTTCTAAACCCGCCGCTTGCAGGAACTGCATGAGTTTTTGGGGATCGGTATGCAGAACGATTCGGTGAATGGGTTCAAATTCCAAGGCGTTGCTATGGAGATTGACCAGTTCTACCAAACAGTAGCGGGCAGGGTGGTTTAATGCCTTTTCGCCCAACTGTTCTTTGATTTTTTGGTAGCAGGCTTTTGCAGTGGCTAAAGAGTGATTGCCATCGCCCATGGCGTAGAGCATGGGGTGGGTTTCCTTGCCGGTCAGTGCCGCTAATTTTTCCAAGATGGGTGTTGTTTGATCTTCCCGGATCACATAGCCCTGAATATGTCCACCGTTTTCCATAAGAGAAAAGTCGTAGACCTTTTGTAAGCGGTGGCGCTGGTGTTCCAAGGCTTCAATCACTGTTTTTTCGGGGTCGTCGATCAACACCATGATGTGGGGCATCTCCAGGGAAGCACCTTCCCGAATACGCACTCGGGGCGGCAGGCGTTCCTCTACCGTGCCCTCGGTGGCGCGGCAAAGGGATTGAGATCCTTTTTGGTAATCGTAGCATTCCAGATCCAATGCCCCTACTAATCCGTGGCGCACCTTGCCGTTGGAGAGGGTACGTTCCACATAGATCAGGGATTGGGGAAGGGTACGCAGAATGCCTTGCTCCAAATAATCGTCCATTGCCTTGTTGGCGGCGGCAGGATCGGTTTGATCCAGCCAAGCCTCCGGCTGCATCATCCGCAGGGTGGAAGGGGCGTTGCCCACAAATTGATCCACCCGCTCCCAGTATTCGGGCTGGCTGGTGTATTGATCGCAGGCAACTACGCTCCATTTTTTCATATCGGTATTTTGCGGAATTAAAATATCGGTTGGAATAAACCCGATCTCGCTGTGTTTCATAATGGTTATCTCCTTATTTCAAAAACGCATGGAAAGCACGGATTGTTTCGTAAATATCGGCCTTAGAGGCAATTTCCAGGGGTGCATGCATGGAAAGGAGACCAATGCCAATGTCTACAGTATCGATGTTTCGGTTTGCCATATATTTGGCAACCGTACCGCCGCCACCCGCATCCACTGCACCCAGCAGGCCGGTTTGCCAGCGGATTCCGTTGGCGTCAAAAAGGCGGGTGAAATAGTTCATGGTTTCGGCAGAGGCGTCGGAGGTGCCGCTCTTGCCTCGGGCGCCGGTATATTTGGTAATGCAGGGGCCGTGGTTCAGCCGGCAACAGTTTTGGGATTCGGTGGGAGAGGGGTAAAGGGGATCAAATGCCGCATTTACGTCGGCGGAAAGGCACTTGGAATTATAGCAGAGCTCCGGCAAGCTTTCCCCGGGAGCGATCCGACCAAACACCAGCTCCATGAACTGGCTTTGCATACCCGTTACACCGTCGGAACCGGTTTCTTCTTTATCTACCAATGCTACCAAGGCTGTTTTTTCGGGGGTTTCAGTTTGCATCAATGCCTCAAAGGCGGTATAGGCACAGATGCGGTCATCGTGCCCGTAGGCAGCGATCAGGCTTTTATCAAAACCTAACTCGGCAGGGTCGAATTTAGGCACCAAGGTCAATTCGGCAGAGATGAAATCTTTTTCGTTCATGCCGTATTTCTCGTTTAAAATCTTTAATATGGCAGATTTTACTTTATCCTTATCTGCCTCCATATGGGGAATGGTGCCGGCAATTACCCGCAGGTCTTCGCCTTTTACCACTTTGCGGGCATTCTTTTCCATTTGTTCTCCGGAAAGGTGGACCAGCAGATCGGAGATACAGAAGGTATAATCGTTGCCGGAAAGATCAACGGTCTCACCGCTGGAGAGGATCACTACCCCTTCCAATGCAAGAGGGATGGTGGTCCATTGATATTTTTTGATCCCACCGTAGTAGTGGGTCTTTAAAAGCGCCATTCCCTCGGTTTCATAAAGAGGGCAGGGCTTTAAATCAATGCGGGGGGAATCGATATGTGCGGCGGCAATATGAATGCCTTCGGATACGGGGCGTTTGCCCATGATCCCCAAAAAGATCCCTTTGCCCCGGTTGATGAGATAAAACTTATCGCCGGGTTTTAGTTGGGCACCTTTTCCCAAGGGTTTATAGCCCTGTTCTTCTGCCCGCTTTTGGAAATAAGCAACGCAGGTGCGTTCGGTTTTACAGCGGGTCATAAAGTCCATATAGCCCTCTGCTGCTTTAAAGATTGCGGGGATCTCCTTTGAATTTTCGTAGATGCTTTTAGTTTCGTAAAATAAACTCATGGCTTTGCTCCTAACATTTCTCCATATTGCTTAGTGTATTTAATTACTTTTTTGATATACTGATCGGTTTCTGCGTAGGGGGTGTGGGTGATAACGCCTTTTGTGGAGTAGCGGCTGTCCTTTAACCATTTGAGCACATTGCCTCTTCCTGCATTGTAGGCGGCAAGAACCGTTTCGGTTTCTTGAAATTCCTCAAAAAGCAAGGAAAGGATCAGGCAGCCGTATTTGATATTAACCTCCGGATCGTAAAGATCCTTGGCAGTGTAGCTTGCATTTTTATTTTCCCGCAGGATCGCCCAAGCCAGGGTATCGGCGGTGATCTGCATCAGCCCGTGGGCGTTTTTTTGGGAGGTGGCGTTTGGGTTAAAGTTGCTTTCAGTTTTGATCACAGCAAAAACCAGCTCCGGCTCCAGTTCGTATTCTGTTGCATATTGATTTACCAACTGCTCGTAGTCGATGTGAAGAGCGGGGAGGATCTTAAAGTGAGAGCGCATCAGCCATGCGGAAACCGCAAGAATTGCCACAACGGCAAGGCTGATCACTAATGCTTTATAATGTTTGATCATATATTTCTTTCACCAATTTCAGCGCTTGCTCATTGAGCGCCGGAATATCGTCGTTGTTCCATATAATATAATCGCATTTTTGGGTGTAAAACTCTGTCGGGTGCTGGCTGGATAGGCGTTTTTCCGCCTCCCTTTGGGTGAGTCCGTCCCGCTCCATGATCCGCTTTAAGGCAATATGGGGGGAGGAAACCACGCAAAGGGTCTTATGGCATTTTTGGTTTAGCCCGCTTTCAAACAGCAGGGGGGCATCCAAAATAATAGGGGTACCCCGGTGGGCGTCCAGTTGTTGTTGAATATGCGCCAATATAAAGGGCATCACCGTTTCGTTGAGTTTTTTTAAAGCCGCCGGATCACCCATGGTGCAGGCGCGCAATGCGGGGCGGTTCAAAGCACCGTTTTGCACAACATCGCTGCCGAATGCGGCGGCAAGGGCTTTCAGTACTTGCGGATCCCGGTACACGGTTTTGTGCACAAGAAGGTCGCAATCCAGGTGATAAAAACCCTGCTCTTTAAAGATGGATGCAACGGTGCTTTTTCCGGCACCGCTGAAGCCGGTAAGACCTAATATCATTTTATCACAGCCTTTCCGCTGAAATGATTTGAAAAGAGGCGGCGCGTAGTAAGCGGTTCCGCACCGCTAAACCTACGCCCTCGCCGGGGGGATACATGGCATAGATCTGCTTGCAGGGGAGGGTATCAAAATGCCGCAGCGCCTCAAAAAGCGCCCGGGATTGGGAAAGGGGATCCCTTTCGCTACCAAAGGAAACTGCTTGGGGAAAAAGGTGGAGATATTCATCAAAGGCAAGCACCCATACATCCGGTGCCTGCTTTTTTTGAATGGCCTTACATACCTCTTCGGGTGTGCCGGTGATAATGGCCATGGGCGCCTTGGGGGCATAGTGCCGATGGAGCATGCCGGGGGAGGAAACCTTTTGTCCCTCCTGCACGGGGGCAAGGATCGCCGGATCCAATTCTACCTCAAAGCCGGCATCTTGCAGCATGGGAACTGTAATGCCGCCGGGACGCAATAATTTTAGTTTACGATCTCCCAAAGGGAGTATTACAGTGCTTTCCAATCCAATGGAGCAGGCGCCGCCGTCGATGATGGCTGCCACCTTGCCGGTGAGATCTTCTCTGCAATGGGCAAGGCAGGTGGGGGAGGGTCTACCGGAAAGATTGGCGCTGGGCGCCACCACCGGAACTCCCGCTTGGCGGATCAGTTCCCGGGCAATAGGGTGCTCCGGGCAACGCACTGCAACAGTGCTGAGCCCTGCGGATACGATATGGGGGATCTGCTCATTGCGGGGCAGTACCACCGTTAAGGGCCCGGGCCAAAATTTTTCCGCCAGTTCTTTAATTTCTTCCGGCATAGTGGAAACCACCAGATCCAGCATGGTCCAATCGCTGATATGGGCGATCAGGGGATTATCTGCCGGGCGGTTTTTAACTTGAAATATTTTTGCTACCGCCTCCGGGTCCAGAGCATTTGCTCCCAAGCCGTACACCGTTTCGGTGGGGAAGCAAACAAGCTCTCCTTGGCGGAGCAGTTCGCCGCATGCAGCAAGTTCCCGGGGGGAGGCTGCGTATATCTTGGTGTTCATTAATCTTGTGAACCTTTCAGTTTTTCTGCTTGGTCGCTGGTAACAAGGGCATCGATGATCTCGTCCAGATCGCCGTTGAGCACCTGCTCCAGTTTGTAAAGAGTAAGGCCGATGCGATGATCGGTTACCCGGCCTTGAGGGTAGTTGTAGGTACGAATCCGCCCCCTGCGTTCGCCGGTGCCCACTTGACTTTTTCGCTCGCTGGCAAGGGCAGCCTCTTGCTTTTCCCGCTCGATTTCCGCCAGGCGGGAGCGCAGGATCTTTAATGCCCGCTCCTTGTTTTTATGCTGGCTGCGTTCATCCTGGCATTCCACCACCAGCCCGGTGGGCAGGTGGGTAATTCGGATGGCGCTTTCGGTTTTATTAACATGTTGACCGCCGGCGCCGGAGGAACGGAAGGTATCGATCTGCAGGTCGGCAGGATTGATCTCAAAGTCTACCTCTTCCATTTCCGGCAGTACTGCCACCGTGGCGGTGGAGGTATGGATCCGACCGCCGCTCTCCGTTTCGGGAACCCGCTGTACCCGGTGAACGCCGCTTTCGAATTTATAGCGGGAGAAAGCACCCTCGCCGCTAATGGAAAAGGCGATCTCTTTAATGCCGCCCAGCTCGGTATCGTTTAAATTCAAAATCTCATAACGGAAACCCTTGGTTTCTGCATACATGGTATACATCCGAAATAGGGCGGCGGCAAACAGCATGGCTTCTTCACCGCCGGCGCCGCCCCGGATCTCAATGATTACGTTTTTATCGTCGTTTTCATCTTTGGGCAGGAGCAGAACCTTTAATTCTTCGGTGCAGGTTTCGATTCCCGCTTTACTCTCTTTGTATTCCATTTCTGCCAGCTCCCGGATTTCGGGATCTGAGGAGTCTTTTAACAGTTTTTCGGCTTCGCTGAAGTTGGATTCCAGTGTTTGATATTCCCGGAATTTTTCCACCACCGGGGTGAGCTGTTTATACTCTTTCATTAAGGCGGTATAGCGTGCTTGGTCACTTACAATGGTGGGATCTGATAGTTGCTCATTGATTTCTTCAAATCGGCTTTCGATCATTTTAAGTTTATCAATCATGGGGTTCACGCTCAATTCTTTTAATGTTTTTTTCTATATTTTTACGGGGTGCCATGATCTCGTGCCCGCATTGGCGGCAGCGGATCTTAAAATCCATTCCCACCCGCAAAACCGCAAACTGATTACAGCCGCAAGGGTGGGGCTTTTTCATGATCAAGATGTCGGAAACCTGAACATCCATCTATGGCACCTCCTAAAATTTTTCTTTATATAGTATATCAAAAATATCGGTAGTTTTCAATCATAAGTTTATTAAAATGAGTTATAGATTTTTTTGCCCGTTCATATATATTTTACTACGGCTGATGCCGATGAATCAGGTTGAAAGGACTGGAGCGAAATGATCAAGGAAGCATACCGGCCCGAGGGGACGGAACGGGCGGAAGAACGCCATTATCTGGAAACGGAACAAGGGCTTGCCCGGGCACGGGAGGAGCAGGTGATTTTACAGGCACGCTGTACCCTTTGTGACAGCGGTCATAATCTTTATGTGGATTTGGGGGGCATGACCGGTTATATCCCCCGGGAAGAGGCCGCCATGGGGATCCGGGAGGGAACGGTTAAGGATGTTGCCATTATTACCCGGGTAAATAAGATGGTAAGCTTTGTAGTAAAGGATTTTATTACGGTGGGTAATCGAAAAATGGCGGTGCTCTCCCGCCGGGATGCTCAGGAGCGGTGCCTTACATATTTGCTGGATACCCTGCAGCCGGGAATGGTAGTGGATGCCCGGGTGACCCATCTGGAGCAGTTTGGTGCTTTTGTGGATCTGGGGTGTGGGATCGTTTCTATGATTCCGATTGACCGGATCTCTGTTTCCCGCATTCGCCACCCGGATCATCGGTTTGTGTGCGGGATGCACATTAAAGCGGTGGTTTTGCAGGTGGATCGGGAAAACGCTCGCTTTTTACTTTCTCATAAAGAATTGCTGGGCACCTGGGAAGAAAATGTGCAGCAGTTTGAAGCCGGGCAAACGGTGGGTGGGATCATTCGCAGCGTGGAAAACTACGGGATCTTTGTAGAACTGGCGCCCAACCTTGCAGGGCTTGCAGAGCTAACCGAGTCTGCCCAGGTGGATCATTATGTGGGGGTATATATTAAAAGTATTTTACCGGAAAAAATGAAGGTAAAGCTGGCGATCGTGGATATGGGGGATCCCATAGCAAAACCGGCGCCCTTTCAATATTATTATAAAGGCGACCGTATGGATCATTGGGTCTATTCACCCCCCGAATGCAACAGGGTGATTGAAGAACGCTTTCTATGAAAAAATGCCACACCGCAAAAGCGGTGTGGCATTTCATTGTGAACACAACAAGGTTCCGGGGTACCCGCTCACAATTTTAATTGCGCTGGCGGGTCGGGTTCTTATTTACCAAATTTATTCAGCTTCTTTTTTCTTAGCGAAGCATTCACTGCAATAAACAGGGCGATCCTCGGTGGGCTTGAAGGGAACTTTGCATTCCGCACCGCAATCGGCACATACTGCATCATAGAAGGTTTTGGCGCCTCTGGCAGCAGTCTTGCGGGCATCGCGGCAAGCCTTACATCTTTGGGGCTCGTTCTGGAAGCCTTTTTCTGCATAGAACTCCTGCTCACCGGCGGTGAACACAAATTCGTTGCCGCAATCTTTACAGATCAGTTTCTTGTCTTCGTACATGGTTTTTTCCTCTCTCGTGGTAAGAATATTTTTTCACCCTTAACGGAATTGAACCGTTCCCTCTGAATAATCAGCGCTCCGCCACAAAGCTTTCCGGGCATTCAACTATGATAATTTGCTTCGGATCCGGCACAATGCGTTAGAAACAGATTTTTCGGTGATCTGAAGCTTTATTGCGATTTTTTTATAAGATTGGCCGTCTAAATACAAAAACAATACCTGCTTTTCCAATTTGGAAAGCTCATTTTGCATATTAGAAAGAACACCGTCCAGGCGTTCCCGGCTTATCACAACATCCACGGGGCTATCATAGCTGAATAGAGGGGTTGATTCCAGATCAACCGATTTGTTGAGTGCGGCGTGCTTTTGCGCCTGCGCTTCGTTGATTGCAGATATGATATGGTTATGGATACATACTTTTGCATAGGGAATAAATGCGCTGCATTTTTGGGGATCGTAACTGCCAATGGCTTTGTGCAGGCCGATCCGGGCTTCCTGCAGCAGATCCTCCTTATCACCGCCGATAATAAAATAGCGGGAAGAAAGGCGGATCAACATGGGATTAAGACGCAGAATAATCTCGTTTTGTGCGGCGGCATCCCCTTTGCCGGCGGCCGTTAATAACTCTTGGGATGGGGAATAGGCTGCGCACATACTATAGTTACTCCAATCAATCTCATTAGGCATATTATAATCTATATAATAATAGTTGTCAAGAAAAAAATAAAAAATAACAGAAATTTATTTGACAGTTTTTGTAAAATTTGTGTAAATTCTTCAAAAAATCATGGATTTTATGTTTTGGCGCCACTTTTTTTAAAAAACACTTGATTTTATAAGGAAAGGGTGTTAAAATATTTAAGCAATTTGAAAAAACAAGACAAGGAGGTGCGTCCAATGCCCAATATCAAGTCTGCTAAAAAGAGAGTTCTGGTTACCGAGACCAAGACTTTGCAAAACAAAATGCTGAAGTCTGAATTGAAAACTCTGATCAAAAAGTTCGACGCTGCTGTTGAGTCCGGTGATAAGGCTGTAGCTACCGAGGCTTATAAGGCTGCTGTTAAGAAGATTGACAAGGCTGTAGGAAAGAGTATTATTGCTAAGAATACCTCCAACAGAAAGAAGAGCAAACTGACCATCAAACTGAATAAGATGGGTGCTTAAATTCATGTCTTCATTAAAGGCTCTGCCGTTTGGCAGAGCCTTTTTGTATGTGTCAATTTATACCGTTCCTTGACTTTATTGAAACGGTTCAGTATAATGAAACTATATTGATTTGAAGGTGGAGAATATGAAAAAAATCCTGGCTTTATTAATGGCGGCAGTATTGCTTTTAGGGCTTTGCGCCTGCAGTTCCTTTAAAGATACCCCGGAAACCAAAGCGGCATTCGATGCCTACGAGGCAGCAATCAAACAATCGATTGCCCATCGATCCGGCATTATTACGGTGGTAACGAAAAATACCGACACTATTGAGGAGACCGAGTCCTTGGGTGTAATCGAATACACATTTAAAACGAATGAAGAAAATAAAGTATCCTTCGAGCGTAACGATTATACCGATGGGGAACCGGTGGCATCTTATTATGGCGATGGAAAGGCTGCTTTTCAGATGGATATGGCTGCCGGAGAATGGGTGGATGTGACCGAGGAAAGCGCTTCTATGCTGGAGCATGATAAAAATTATATGAACACCCTTTCTTTATTTCGCATCGATAATAATTTTCGCTACAGCAAGCAATTCTTTGAGTCGGTTACTATGAAAGAAGCTGAGGGTGAAAAGGTAATTACCTTTACACTCAAAAATAGCGAAGTAACCAAAATGCTCTCCTATACGGACGAGCGGGAAATTCAACGCACCATGTCCGGACAGTATCGCTCTTACTATGTGAATGAGGCGGGAGATGTTTACAAGATCGTAATCGACACGGTGCAGGATGTTGTTTACAAAGGGAAAGAGGGCAAACTTACCAGTGTGATCACGGTGAATTTGGATTATGAATAAAAGAAAATCACGGTACGCAACAGCGGAACCGTGATTTTTTTTGATTATAGGGACTATTCATCTTTGGCATTGCTGCGGTAGCGCAGCGCTTCGGTTACATGGGAAAGCTCCAGTGTTTCGGAGCCGCAAAGGTCGGCAATGGTGCGGGCGACCTTTAAAATACGATAGTAGCCTCGGGCGGAAAGATCCAGCTTATCAAAACTTTGTTTTAACAGGCTTTCTGCTTCCGGGCTGAGGGGACAATACTTTTTGACCATGGGTGCAGTGAGATCAGCGTTTTTGGTAATTCCTTCGTTTTTATAACGCTCCGCTTGCCGGCGGCGGGCAAGGATCACCCGTTCCCGAATGGCGGCAGAGCATTCCCCGGGGGCTTTGGTACTTAGTTCCTCGTAGGATACTGCCGGCACCTCCACGTGCAGATCGATCCGATCCAATAAGGGACCGGAGATCCGGTGGCGGTAGCGCTGGATCTCCCCGGGGGAGCAAGTACAGCGTTTGGTGGGATGCCCCAAATAACCGCATTTGCAGGGGTTCATGGCACATACCAACATCACATTGCAAGGGTATGTAGCACTGCCGTTTGCCCGGGCGATGGTGATCTCGTTATCTTCCAGCGGAGAGCGCATGGAATCCAGCACCTGGGGCGAAAATTCCGGCAACTCATCTAAAAACAGCACGCCGTTGTGCGCCATGGAAAGTTCTCCCGGCATTAGATGCTGCCCGCCACCGCAAAGGGCCACATAGGTGGCGGTATGGTGGGGGCTGCGGAAGGGGCGGGAGGTGCAGATATTCCGATCCAGCAACCCCGCCACAGAATAGATCTGGGTACATTCCAAGGCTTCGTTAAAGGTGAGGGGTGGCAGAATGGTGGGAAGCCGTTTTGCCAACATACTTTTACCGCTGCCCGGAGGGCCCTCCATGCGAATATTATGACCGCCGGCGGCCGCGATCTCCATGGCGCGGCGGGGGATGAATTGCCCCTTTACATCGGAAAAATCTATTTCGAACTGTTCTTGCTCTTCTGCTTTGAATTGCAGGGGTTGTAATGGCGCAACCGCACCGGGCTGGCGAAGTAATTCTACTGTTTGCTGTACGTTATAAACAGGATAAATATCCAGATTATCGATGTACTGCACCTCCGGTGCGTTGGCGGCGGGGATGATCAGGGCACGAAAGCCCATCTCCCGTGCTTTCAAAGCCATGGGCAGTACGCCTTTAACGGGGCGAACCTCTCCCAAGAGGGAAAGCTCGCCGATAAAGCCGATTCCGCCGAAATCCCCCACAATATCACCGCTGCAGGCTAAAAAACCCATCAGGATCGCCAGGTCGTAAACAGGACCGAACTTTTTGGTATCTGCCGGCGCCAAATTAACGGTGATCCGCTTGGCGGGGAAGTGGAATCCGGCATTTTTTAGGGCACTGCGTACCCGCTCTTTGGATTCCTTTACCGCCGCATCCGGAAGACCTACGATCTCAAAGGCGGGCAGGCCGCCGCTTAAGTCTACTTCTACTGTAACGGGGAAGGCTTCAAGGCCGGTAAGACCAAAGGATAACATTCTGGAAACCATTTCATCAACTCCTATTGCACCCCATTATAGCATTTTGATGAATAAATTGCAAATTTAATGTGATTTTTCTCTAAATTTCTCACATTTCACACTTTACACGAAAGAAATTTCGTGTTAAAATAGCAAATGGTAAATTTTTTTATTTAATATAAGGAGGACACTATGGCTAGAAAAATGAAAACCATGGACGGTAACAACGCCGCTGCACACGTATCTTACGCGTTCACCGATGTTGCAGGTATTTATCCTATTACGCCGTCTTCGGTAATGGCTGAAATGACCGACAAATGGTCCGCAGAGGGCCGCGTAAACGTATTCGGTCAGCAAGTAAAGGTTGTTGAGATGCAGTCTGAGGCAGGTGCCGCAGGTACCGTACACGGCTCTTTGGCCGCCGGTGCTTTGACCACCACCTATACCGCCTCTCAGGGTCTGTTGCTGATGATCCCGAATATGTATAAGATCGCTGGTGAGCAGTTGCCCGGCGTTATTCATTGCTCCGCCCGTGCACTGGCTTCCCACGCTTTGTCTATTTTTGGTGATCATTCCGACGTTATGGCTTGCCGTCAAACCGGTTTTGCTATGCTGTGCGCCGGCAATGTTCAGGAAGTTATGGATCTGGGCGCTGTGGCTCACTTGTCTGCTATCAAAGGCAAGGTTCCTTTCCTGCATTTCTTTGATGGTTTCCGTACCTCCCATGAGCTTCAGAAGATCGAAGTTTGGGATTACGAAGATCTGAAGGACATGCTGGATATGGATGCTGTAAACGAGTTCCGCAAGAATGCGTTGAACCCCGAGCATCCCGTACTCCGTGGTTCTGCCCAGAACCCCGACGTATTCTTCCAGGCTCGTGAGGCTTGCAATAAGTATTACGATGCTCTGCCCGCAGTGGTTGAAGAATACATGGACAAGATCAATGCCAAGATCGGTACCGATTACAAGCCCTTCAACTATTACGGTGCAGAAGATGCCGAGTATGTGATCGTGGCTATGGGTTCCGTTTGCGATACCATCGAAGAAACCATTGATTACCTGAACGCCGGCGGCGCCAAGGTTGGTTTGGTGAAGGTTCGCCTGTATCGTCCCTGGTCCACCAAGCATCTGCTTTCCGTTCTGCCCAAGAGCGTTAAGAAGATCGCCGTGTTGGATCGTACCAAAGAGCCCGGTGCTCTGGGCGAGCCCTTGTATCTTGATGTTGTTACTGCTTTGGCAGATAGCGAGTTCAAGAATGTGGCAGTTGTTGGCGGCCGTTACGGCTTGGGTTCCAAGGATACTACCCCCGGCTGCATTGCCGCTGTATACGAGAACCTGAAGGCTGCTGAACCCAAGAACAGCTTCACCATCGGTATTGTGGACGACGTTACCAACCTTTCCTTGGAAACTTTGGATATTCACACCGCTCCCGAAGGAACCATCTCCTGCAAATTCTGGGGTCTGGGTTCCGACGGTACTGTTGGTGCAAATAAGAACTCCATTAAGATCATCGGTGACCATACCGATAAATATGCTCAGGCTTACTTCGCTTACGACTCCAAGAAGTCCGGCGGTGTAACCATCTCTCACCTGCGTTTTGGTGATACCCCCATTAAATCCACCTACTTCATCTCCAAGGCAGATTTCGTTGCTTGCCACAATCCTTCCTATATCGATAAATACGATATGGTTTCCGAAGTGAAGAAGGGCGGCTCCTTCCTGCTGAACTGCCCCTGGTCCGTGGAAGAGTTGGATGAGAAACTGCCTGCCAACGTGAAGAAGTACCTGGCAGAAAACGACATCAACTTCTATATCATCGACGGTATCAAGATCGGTCGTGAGATCGGCTTGGGCGGTCGTATCAATACGGTTCTGCAGTCTGCTTTCTTTAAGATCGCTCAGGTGATCCCCGAGGCAGAGGCTATCCAGTATATGAAGGATGCTGCTACCTATTCCTACAGCAAGAAGGGTCAGCACATCGTTGACATGAACCACAAGGCTATCGAGGCCGGCGCCAACAGCGCTATTAAGGTTGAAATTCCTGCTTCCTGGAAGGATGCCAAGGATGAAACCGTTGCCGCTACCGTTGAGTGCGACAGAGCCGACCTGAAAGAATATGTTGAGAATATCCTGATCCCCATCAACGCCCAGAAGGGTGATAAGCTCCCCGTTTCCGCTTTTGAAAAGTATGTAGACGGCCATATGGAGCAGGGTGCCGCCGCTTACGAGAAGCGTGGTATTGCTGTGGATGTTCCCCAGTGGATTCCCGAAAACTGTATCGAGTGTAACCAGTGCTCTTTGGTTTGCCCCCATGCAGTTATTCGTCCCTTCGTGCTGAACGCCGATGAAGTTGCTAACGCTCCCGAAGGCATGAAGACCAAGAAGATGATGGGTAAGGGTCTGGATCACCTGACCTTCACCATGGGTGTTTCCGTGCTGGATTGTACCGGTTGCGGCAGCTGTGCTGCTATCTGCCCCGCCAAGAACAAGGCTTTGGTTATGAGCCCCTTGGATGCCGAGATCGGCGAACAGAAATACTTCAACTATAACCATAAGAATGTAGAAGAGAAACCCGAAGTGAACGAAGTGTTCAAGGTTGAAACCGTTAAGGGTTCTCAGTTCAAGACTCCTTTGCTGGAGTACTCCGGCGCTTGCGCAGGCTGCGGCGAAACTCCTTACGCTAAGCTGATGACTCAGCTCTTTGGCGATCGGATGTATATCTCCAACGCTACCGGTTGTTCCTCCATCTGGGGCGGTTCTTCTCCCTCCACTCCTTACACTGTGGACAAGAAGGGTCACGGTCCTGCTTGGGCTAACTCCTTGTTCGAGGATAACGCCGAGCACGGTTTGGGTATGTATCTGGGTGCTACTCAGCTGCGTGCCAAGGTAACCGAAGAGATCGAAGAATTGTACAGCTTTACCACCATCGACAGCCTGAAAGCTGCCATCGACGAGTGGAAGGCTACCTACAACGATACCAAGACCAACACTGCTGCTACCGCTAAACTGGTTGCTGAACTGGAAAAGGTAGACTGCTGCGAAAAGGGCAAGGCTGCTGCTGCCAGCATCCTGGCTCAGAAAGACTTTATGGCTAAGAAGTCTGTATGGATCCTGGGCGGCGACGGCTGGGCATACGACATCGGCTTCGGCGGTTTGGATCACGTGATCGCTTCCAACGAGGATGTAAACATTCTGGTATTCGATACCGAAGTTTACTCCAACACCGGCGGTCAGGCTTCCAAGGCTACTCCTTCCGGCTCCATCGCTCAGTTCGCTGCTGCCGGTAAGGTAACTAAGAAGAAGGATCTGGGTGCTATTGCCCGCTCCTACGGCTATGTTTACGTGGCTCAGGTTTCCATGGGTGCCGATTATAATCAGTGCGTAAAGGCCTTTGCTGAGGCTGAAGCTTACCATGGTCCTTCCATTATCATTGCTTATGCTCCCTGTATCAACCACGGTATTAAGGGCGGCATGGGTACTTCCATGGAAGAATCCAAGAAGGCTGTTCAGTCCGGTTACTGGCAACTGTATCGCTACAACCCCGCTCTGGCTGAAGAGGGCAAGAACCCCTTGACCTACGATTCCAAGGATCCCACCATGGATTATCGTGACTTCATCATGAACGAGGTTCGCTACAACGCTTTGAGCCGTGCTAACCCCGAAAGAGCTGAAGTTCTCTTTGCTGCAGGCGAAAAGGCTGCTGTTGAGAAGAGAGAAAATCTCAAGAAGCTCGCAGAGATGTAATCTTAAACCTTTTAATAAAATGGCTGTTGCTTCGGCAACAGCCATTTTTATGTGTATGTCTTGCACTTTTCTTCAATATCATGTATAATAGACACAATAAAATTTTGGAGGAAACAGTATGGCAGATTGGTTAAACTTGAACTTTTACTCCTTTGATCGCAATATTTTAGAGTTTATGCATGAGTTGGCAGAAAACTGTGGAGAGGTTCTTACGCCGGTTATGAAGTTTATCACCATGATCGGGGAAAAGGGGCTTTGGATGTTTGCCTTGGCGGCTGTGCTGATGTGCTTCAGTAAGACCCGGAAGATCGGTGTTTGCCTTTTTGGGGCGGTGTGCTGTGGTGCGTTGATCACCAATGTGGTATTAAAGGATTGGGTTGCCCGTTTGCGTCCCTTTGAGTGGAACCCGGAGCTTTACGGTCCCTGGTGGCAGGCTGTGGGTTCTCCCGCAGAAGAAGGCTTTTCTTTCCCCTCCGGGCATGTAACCGCAGCCATGGCAGGAATCACTGCTTTGGTGCTCGCATGGCGCAATAAGTGGATGCTCTTGGGTTACCTCTATGTGATCATAATGGCATTCTCCCGCAATTATTTAATGGCCCATTATCCCAGTGATGTACTTGCAGCCGTGATCGTGGGCGCAATTTCGGGGGTTGCGGCATGGTTTATTACCAAAGGGATCTACTACCTGCTGGAAAAACATAAAGAGAAGAAACTTTTTAAATTTATCTTGGAGTTTGATCTTATAAAGAGAAAATAACGCTGAAAAATCACCGAAAGAAATCTTTCGGTGATTTTTTTGTTACGGGTTGTGTTTTAAAATTAAAAGGATTATAATAGAAGCGAAAAAAATGTTGATTTTCGAATAATGGGAGTAAAGGGCAAAATGTTAAGTAAAATCAGCACTAAAGAAATGTGTGAGGGTCCCCTTTGGGGGCGGATCGTGCGTTATGCCGTGCCGATCGTATTATCCGGCATTTTACAGTTGTTATTTAATACTGCCGATCTGATCGTGGTGGGTCGATTGGGAAGTGAGCATTCCGTGGCTGCCGTAGGGGCAACCAGCTCCCTGACCCATTTGATCGTAAACTTTTTTATGGGATTTTCCACCGGCTGCGGCGTTGTGGTTGCCCACGGGTTAGGTGCCCGGGACGATCGCAGAGTTCACCAAACAATACATACAGCCATTCCCATGGCTGCGATCAGTGGGTTGATCATTACCTTGATCGGCGTTATTGGCTCAAAACAGTTTTTAACATGGATGGGTACGCCGGAGGAGGTACTGCCTCTTTCTGCCCTTTATATGCAGATCTACTTTTGCGGTATGATCGCCAATATGGTGTATAATTACGGCGCTGCTATTTTACGTGCGGCAGGGGATTCGGACGGTCCGTTAAAGTTTCTTGCCATTTCAGGTGTATTAAATGTGGTGTTGAATATATTTTTCATCGTTGTATTTAAAATGGATGTTGCAGGGGTTGCTCTGGCAACTGCACTTTCCCAGTTTTTAGCCGCAGGGTTAACGGTACGTGCCATGATGAAGAGAACCGATGCCTGCAAGTTTGAGTGGCGCAAACTTCGGTTTTATAAAACACCATTTTTAAAGATGCTGCGCCTTGGTTTGCCGGCAGGTCTGCAAAGCTGCATGTACTCCATTGCAAATGTAACGATCCAGTCCTCGATCAACAGTTTTGGTGCCATTGCTTTAAGAGGCAGTACTGCTGCTTCCAGTTTGGAAGGCTTTGTGTATACGGCGATGAACGCCTTTAACCAAACTGCTTTGAATTTTACCGGTCAGAATGCCGGTGCACGCCGCTACGATCGGGTATGGAAGATCTTTTGGATCTGTACTTTGTATGTAACGGTGGTGGGGATCCTTGCCGGCGGCGGTGTATTCTTGTTTGGCAAGCAGTTGCTTACTGTTTATATTCCCATGAACGCCGAGCATGCCGCAGAAGCGATTGGGTACGGTATGATACGCCTTTCCATGGTATGTTTACCCTATTTCATTTGCGGCATCCAGGAGATTGCCATTGGCACCGTTCGAGGATTGGGATTATCGTTCCGCCCAATGCTCATTTCCATTATGGGTGTTTGCGTATTCAGATTGGTGTGGATCTTTACGATCTTCCAAATTCCCGCCTATCATAATTTACAGTGCCTGTTTCTTTCTTACCTTATTTCCTGGATCATTATTTTCGTGGCTAATCTGTTTTTGATGATGGTGATCTTGCGTAAGAAAAATTTAAAACATGTGTAGATAAAAAGGGGCTGTAAAAAAAGTCTGAACCGCAAAAGGCAAGAAAAAACGGGTGCTTTTAACAGCATTCCTTCGTAACAAAATAAAAAAGGAAGAAAAATATTGCCGAAAGGCAATTTTTTTCTCTTTATAGTGCTTTTTGCCACCTCCAAATCGAGCCACTTGACGTGCGTCAAAGCCAATGGAGGCCGCTACATTTTGCTTGATGCAAAAAATCCGCTCATTCCATTGTCTTTTCCTTTTCCCCAAAAAATGTAATCATTTTATGGGGACCCCGATTAATCGCCTTCGGGTAGCCCGTAACCAAAGGTTACGGCTCGATTTAAAGGTTTCAAACATTTTTTCCTATCCTCTAAAAAAGGAGCTGTAAAAAATCTTAAGATTTTTTACAGCTCCTTTTCTTTTAGATCATGTTTTCAATAGAGGTTGCATATTGGGAGGGCGTCATCCCGGTGGATTGCTTAAAATGCCTGGAAAAATACTGTACTGAATTATATCCCAACCGTTCTGCAATTTCGGTAAAATTAATGTTTTTCTCTCGAATCATTTGCTTTGCCCGGTCTATCTTGCAGCGGTTGTAATAATCCATGGCACCACTGCCGATCCCTTCACGGAACATTTTTTTTAACGAAGACTCACTCATGGCGAATTTTTGGCACACATCATTAAAATTAAGTTTGTTCTCTACCTGACTTTTAAGGTAATTGCAGATTTCCGCCAGTTGACTGTTTGTTAGGTCATCAATCAAAAGTGATTTGTTGTTTTGATCCATACTGCCGCATTCTCGTATCAGGTTGATTAAAAATTCTTCCAAATGAATTTGAATTAATTGTTCCGCACCAAAAGGCTGCGTATCGTTGCGAAGAAGCTGTGCGGTATGGGGCTCTCCTAAGGGTGAAGAAAAGGCTGCCTTTGCTTCGTTGATGATCATTGCAAGGAATTTTTTACATTTTTGAGGGCAGGTGATCGCTTTTCCGGCCACAGAAAGAAGTTGGGGGCAGGGGGAAGAAAAGGATATAATAAAGGAGTTTGCTGCGTTTTCGCCGTTACAACGCAAATTGTGAAACTCCATGGGGCGATGCAGATATAACTGCCCGGCGATTAAGTTTAGTTCGTGAGCGCCGGCTGTGATTACCAGTTCTTCTTTATCGGCGTAAACCAGTTCCCAAAAGTCGTGAAATTCGCCCGAATATGTAAAATCTTTGGCATATTCAAAATAATGGATTGAAATGATGTCTTCGATAACTAATGGCTTTTTCATCGCAGTTTTAATGTATTCCAACGCAATTCATCTCCTTGTAAAACTAATCATATCACAGTTTTTTCAAAATTTCAATAGAACCAAAAGTGTAAATTTTAAGACATATATCACATTGTTTTTATTAAAAGGTGATGTTATACTGAAAATGTAAAAATATGTTGATAGAAGGGCGAATAAAATGAAGGTAATTAAAACAAACAGCTATGCCGAAACAAGTAAATGCGCGGCCCAAGTGGTTGCGGAGCAGATTCGTAATAAGCCTGATTCCGTTTTGGGTCTTGCCACCGGTTCTTCTCCGGTAGGTATGTATGATGAACTGGTTAAGATGGATCTTGATTTTTCGAAGATCACCTCAGTTAATTTGGACGAGTACTACGGTTTGGCGCCCGAAAACGATCAAAGCTATCGTTATTTTATGAATAAAAATCTCTTTGACCGTGTGAATATCCGCAAGGAATGTACCTTTGTGCCGGATGGTTTAACAAAAGATCCTGAGAAACATTGCGCTGCATACGATCAAAAAATACTGGATCTTGGTAATATTGATCTGCAGGTTTTGGGGATGGGTTTAAACGGCCACATCGGCTTTAATGAGCCCGGGGATTCTTTTCCGGTTGGTACTCATCTTGTTACTCTTGAGCAATCTACTATTGAAGCAAATGCTCGCTTTTTTGCATCTAAAGATGAGGTTCCCACACAAGCAATAAGCATGGGCTTAAAACAGATCATGAGTGCAAGAAAAATTCTTTTGATTGTGCATGGTAAGGCGAAAGAAGAAACTTTAGAAAAGGCATTGAACGGCCCCGTAACACCTTATTTGCCCGCATCGATCCTGCAGCTTCATCCCGATGTTACGGTGATTTGCAGTTTTGATGAGTGAGATACATAATATTAAGGAGTATTTAAAATGATCAAGTTTGGGACTGGCGGTTGGCGTGCCATGATCGGTACGGATTTTATTAAAGATAACGTTTGCTTGGTGGGGCAAGGCGTATGTGATCTTATGAAAAAAGAGAATAAAACGGATCGCCCTGTTATAATTGGCTATGATCGCCGCTTCTTGTCGATGGAAGCTGCAAAATGGTTGGCAGAGGTTTTGGCAGGCAACGGTATAAGGGTCATCTTTTTGCATCGTAGTGCACCCACACCTTTGGTGATGCACACGGTGAAGAAACAAGGGCTATTTTATGGATTGGAGGTCACTGCATCCCATAACCCTTCGCTTTACAACGGAATTAAACTGATTGTAGAAGAGGGACGGGATGCAGATGTAAATACTACCGATCTTTTAGAAGAATTGATCGCAAAGGTTGAGATGCCAAAAGCTGTTCCTTTTGAAGAGGCTCTTGCCGATGGTACGATTTCCTATTGGGAAAATCCCTTTAATGATTTCTTGGATGATATTATTAATGTTTT
The DNA here is from genome assembly GCA_045538295.1 of Eubacteriales bacterium. Classification (GTDB taxonomy): domain Bacteria; phylum Bacillota; class Clostridia; order Oscillospirales; family QAKW01; genus QAKW01. The sequence goes on along the minus strand of JAZSRD010000047.1, from coordinate 10,476 downwards.
GGACATGGAAGCTTTGCGGGAACGTGGATTGAGAATTTTGTTTGATCCCATGCATGGCAGTGCCACTTATCCATTGATGACAATATTTTACACAGCACGTTGTACATTAGACATTATCAACAGCAATAAAGATGCCTATTTTGGCGGTATGATGCCTGCGCCCACGCAAAACACCCTCACGGACCTTGCTAAAAAAGTGGTTGACGGCGGATATGATTTGGGCATCGGTGTGGACGGCGATGGAGATCGTCTTGGCATTATTGATCAAAACGGTGCGTATATCAGCGCCAACCAGATTTTGGTACTCTTGTACTATTATTTGCATGAATATAAAGGATGGAAGGGGCCGGTGGTCCGGAACCTGGCAACTACTCATATGTTGGACGTGTTGGCGGCGAATTTGGGTGAAAAGTGTTTTGAAGTACCCGTTGGTTTTAAATATATTTCGTCAAAAATTGATGAAGTAGATGCTGTATTGGGCGGAGAATCTTCCGGAGGTCTTACAGTGCGGGGCCACATTCACGGTAAAGATTCCGTTTATGCTGCTTCATTGTTTGCAGAAATGATCTGCAAGACCGGAAAATCTCCGGTAGAATTGTATAAAGAATTAGAGGCTAAATACGGAACTTTTGAAATGGTAGAGTTCAATCTGCCCTTTGCGCCGGAAGTTAAGGATGCGGTGGTTGCGAAGATAATGACAGAACGTGTATTACCCGATTTTGCAAAGAAGATCACAATGGTCAGTTATGAGGATGGCTGTAAGGTTTATTTTGAAGATAATTCCTTCGTGATCTGCCGATTCAGCGGCACAGAACCGTTGCTGCGCATCTTTGCCGAGGGGAAGACCGCAGTCCAGGCGCAAAGTTATATTGATTCCTGGAAAGAATTATTGCGACTCTAAACAAAATAGAAAAGGCTGTCACCGTCGGTGACAGCCTTTTCGTTATGCTGTTTTAGAAAATGCTGAAGTTTACGACCAATGCAGCAAATACGATAGAAACCATCGAAAGAAGTTTGATCAGAATGTTGATGGCGGGACCGGAAGTATCCTTGAAAGGATCGCCAACAGTGTCGCCAACAACGGCAGCTTTGTGCTGGTCGGAACCCTTTCCGCCATGCTTGCCGCTTTCGATATATTTTTTAGCGTTATCCCAAGCGCCGCCGGAGTTAGACATGAAGATTGCCATTAAAAATCCGGATGCTGTGGCGCCTGCCAGCATGCCCACCACGCCGGTGCAACCCAATACAAGGCCTACTACAACGGGAACCAAGATGGCTACAACGGTGGGGAGCACCATCTCACGCAAGCTGGATTTGGTGCAAAGGTCTACGCAGGAAGCGTAGTCGGGATCTGCTTTTCCATCCATCAAGCCGGTAATCTCTTTGAATTGTCTACGCACTTCAAGCACAACGGACTGTGCTGCTTTGCCTACAGATTCCATGGTAAGAGCAGCGAATACAAAGGGAAGACAAGCACCGATGAACAGACCGATCAGCACAGTGGGATTCATAAGACTCAGGTTGGCGATTTTTTCGGCGCCGCCTTCGATGCCGGTCACTTTTTCGATGTAAGAGGCCATCAAAGCAAGAGCGGTCAAGGCTGCAGAGCCGATAGCAAAGCCTTTTCCGGTAGCTGCAGTGGTGTTGCCCAAAGAGTCCAGAGCATCGGTGCGCTGACGCACTTCTGCTTCCAACCCTGCCATTTCGGCAATGCCGCCGGCATTGTCGGCCACAGGGCCGTATGCATCGGTGGCAAGAGTAATACCTAAAGTAGAAAGCATACCTACTGCCGCCAGTGCAATGCCGTATAGACCCATGTTGCTGGATGCTGCACCGCCGGAAACGAAGTAGGCGAGCAGTACGCAAACAGAAATGATAATAATGGGCAGTGCGGTGGAAAGCATACCCAAGGAAAGTCCGCCAATAATAATGGTGGCAGAACCGGTCTCGGAATTGGATGCCAGTTTCTTGGTGGGCTTATAAGTGTCGGAAGTAAAGTATTCGGTGGATTGGCCGATCAGTACGCCTGCAACCAAACCTGCAAGAATAGCAAAGTACAGACCAAAATGTTCTTTTCCTAATAAATACAATACTAAGGGCAGTGCAATTACTGCGATCAAGATGGCGCTGAAATTGGTGCCGCGGCTCAAAGCCTTTAGCAGATTTTTTTGAGAAGCGCCTTCTTTGGTGCGTACCAAGAAAGTGCCCAAAATGGAGCAAAGGATACCAAGTGCAGCCATCAACATGGGAAGTGCCATTGCTTTGAAATTACCACCGAAAGCCGCAACGCCCAGGGCAGAGGCGGAAATCACAGAGCCTACATAAGATTCGTAGAGGTCGGCGCCCATACCGGCAACATCGCCTACGTTATCGCCTACGTTATCGGCAATAACAGCGGGGTTTCTGGGGTCATCTTCGGGGATGCCTGCTTCCACCTTACCCACAAGATCGGCACCAACGTCGGCAGCTTTGGTAAAGATACCACCGCCCACACGGGCAAACAGAGCCATGGAGGATGCGCCCATACCAAAGGTCAGCATTGCTCCGGTAATGGCGGCAGGATCTAATTTGAAACCGAATTTCAGAATCATAAACCACACGGAAATATCCAATAGACCCAAACCTACTACGGTAAAGCCCATTACGGATCCGGCAGAAAAAGCCACCCGCAAGCCACGGTTTAAGCCTTCGCGGCAAGCATTGGCTGTTCTGCTGTTGGCAGCGGTTGCTATTTTCATGCCAACAAAACCGGAAAGACCGGAGAAGAATCCACCGGTTACAAATGCAAAGGGCACGAACCAGGTGAGCAAGCCAAAGGCGGCCATTACACAAAGGATCACAAACATACATGCAAAGAAAATAAGCACAATGGAATATTGACGCTTAAGATAAGCATTTGCACCTTTGCGAATTGAACCGGAGATCTTTTTCATAAGATCGGTTCCTTCGGAAAACTTCATTACCTTTTTGGCGGTAAAGAGGGCGAAAAGCAGAGCGATTACGGAACCCAAAAAGGTTAAAATAACCAAACTGTTTTCTACGTTAAACATACAAAACTTCATTCCTTTCATCTGTTGTCCTTAAATAATACCATTATTTTGAAGTTATTTCAAGAAAAAAGTTTCATTAATTTATTTTTTTTATAATATAACGATATTTTTGTTGAAAATAAGGAGTTATATGTTATAATATACAACAAATCACAACTTCTACTTAGCGTAGAGAAGGCAAAAGAAAGGAACACTATGGATACACAATTTGAATTAAGCTTGTTAAACGATTATTACGAGTTCACAATGAGTAATGGTTATTTTAATGAAGGTAAAGGGGAGCAGATCGTATATTTTGATGTTTTCTTTCGTAGGATTCCCGATCGCGGCGGTTATGCCATTTGCTGCGGATTGGATCAAGTAATTGATTATATTTCAAATCTTTCATATTCTAAAGAGAGCATTGAGTTTTTACGTAATAAAGGGATCTTTTCCGAGGGTTTTTTGTCTTATTTACGTGATTTTAAATTTACTTGCGATGTTTATGCAGTACCGGAGGGAACCCCGGTGTTTCCCGGCGAACCGATCTTAACAGTGCGCGGACCGGCCATTCAGGCGCAGTTGCTGGAAACCATGATCCTTCTTACACTGAATCATCAAAGCCTGATTGCTACAAAAGCTTCCCGTATTGTTCGTGCTGCCGACGGCAGGGGCGTGAGTGAATTCGGCGCTCGCCGTGCTCACGGAACGGCAGCATCTGTTATGGGCGCTCGTGCGGCTTATATTGCGGGTTGTACCGGCACTTCTAATGCTCTTTGCGATAAACTGTACGGGGTTCCCTGCAGTGGCACAATGGCGCATAGTTGGGTGCAAAATTTCCCCAGTGAGTACGAGGCATTTGAGGCATATGCACGGAATTATCCCAATTCCTGTGTGTTATTGATCGATACCTTTAATGTTCTAAAATCCGGGTTACCCAATGCAATTCGTTGCTTTAATGAGGTGTTGGCGCCCATGGGGTGCCGTCCTGTGGCGGTACGCATCGATTCCGGTGATATTACCTATCTTTCTAAAAAAATTCGTAAGGTATTGGATGATGCCGGCTATCCCGATTGTAAGATTATGGTTTCCAATTCCTTGGATGAATATATCATTCGAGATTGCATTACCCAAGGGGCAAAAATCGACTTGTTTGGTGTGGGGGAACGTCTGATAACTTCTCGCAGTGAATCTGTATTCGGTGGTGTGTACAAGCTGGTTGCCGTTGAGGAAGAGGATGGTACGGTTACGCCTAAAATCAAGGTCTCCGAAAACATCGAAAAGATCACAACCCCTTGTTTTAAGCAGTTGTATCGTTTTTTCTCTAAAGAAACCGGCATGGCAATTGCTGATCTGATCACGCTGCACGATGAAGTAATCGATGAATCAAAACCCTATACGCTCTTTGATCCGCTTCATACCTGGAAAGAAAAAGTGGTAACAGATTATCGTGCGGAGCCACTGTTAAAGCCGATTTTTCTTAACGGGAAACTGGTTTATAATAAACCTGAAACAAAGGATATTCGCAATTATTGTTTGAAGCAGGTGGATCTTCTTTGGGACGAAGTGAAACGTTTTGAAAATCCTCATGAATATTATGTTGATTATTCGTTAGATTTATGGACGATCAAGCAGAATATGCTGAAAAAAGCATAAAAACACGAATAAACAAAATAACCAAAAATGCCGCCCAGAAATTTTTACGGGCGGCATTTTTGGTTATAATGCACAACGATTTATGTAAACCATCTTCTTAAAACGCTATTGTTCAAAGAAAATTCGCAATTTTTTTGTTAAAAATTAAAAAAAATATTGAATTTATATATATATTATGCTATAATCGTTGCGATAGTATGGATAAAACTGCACAGTTGACTTTTGTGTATTTTGTTTAACAATGGTTGTTCAAAACCACAAAATAATGAGCGGTGCAGGTTGAGATACTTATCAATTCATAGTTGGAGGTAGTTTATGAAAGACAAAAGTGCAAGTTCTGTTCTGCGTTCTTTCCTGGCGGCATTGCTGATTTTGCTTATGACGTTTTCCATGTCAACCTTCGTTTTTGCAGACGAAGTGTTGGAAGACGGTGAAATCGCTGCGGAAGGCACAACAGATACAGAATCAGTGGAAGAGGAAACAGAGCCGGAAAAAGAATCCGTTTACATTCCTGCTGAAACGGTAATTCCGGAAGGTGCCGACACAGCAACCAATGTTTCGGTTGTTGGTTTTCACCGTGAAGGCAGATATGTGGATTATTATTCCAAGTATGAAGCCTATGATGTAGAGTTGCCTACTGTTAAGGTGCAGGGCAGCGATGTTACATCTGCAAGCGCCTCTTATGATGCCGTGGAAAAATTTGAGGGCCGCAAAGATGTTTTGGTTATGAAGAAAACCGGAGCTCTCACCTATACGGTTGATGTGGCCAAAACCGGTCTTTATGCAATCAAACTGAATTATTTCCCCCTTTTAGGCGACGGAAACGGCAAGGATTATGAACTTGCGGTTTTTGTAGACGGAAAGCTTCCCCATGACGACGCTGACCGTTTTGCCTTAAAGAGAAACTGGACCGATGAAGATGAAGAAAGCCAGTTTGATTCCATTGGTAATGAACTGTTCTCCAAACAGGTTGAGTCAGCAAGATGGCTTACAAAAGATATTCGTGATCCGGATGGTGTTTTTGATGACGCTGTTAAGTTTTATTTAACTGAAGGCGAACACACAATTACTTTAGAGTTTACTGCTGGTGTTTTGGCATTGGATTACCTTGAGCTTTACAACAATGGTGTAGGGCTGTCCTATTCAGATTACATCGCTCTGCGCGATGCAGAGGGTGCTACCGATGCTGCTGCTGAATTTGTGTTAGAAGCAGAGGACTATGTTGATAAGAGCGAATCATTGATCCAACCTGCCTATGACCGTAGCGATCCTAAGGTTTCTCCGTATAGCATCAGCAAAACTCGTATGAATGTTATGGGCGGCGAGAACTGGAATACCAATGGTCAAACCGTAAACTGGACCATCGATGTACCTGTTGACGGTTATTATACATTGGGCATTCGTTATCGGCAGTCTTATGTGGAAGATTCTGTTTCTTACAGAAGACTTTATATTGATAATGAAGTTCCTTTTTATGAAGCAAATACGATTGGGTTCCCCTTCGGTATCGGTTATCATTATACCGTTCTTGGTGGGATCGATGAAAATGGTCAAGCGTATGACTATAAGTTCTACTTAACTGCCGGGACTCACAATCTTTCTATGGAAGCCGTGATCGGTCCTATGGCAGAGGTGAGCCGTATAGCTGAAGATGCAGTTTATCAGTTGAACTATATCTACCGTAAGATCATTATGGTTACCGGTACGGTGCCCGATACATATCGCGACTATGAGTTGGATCACAAAATTGCCGGATTGGAAGAAATGTTCACCTCTGTTCTCGATGATATTATTTCGATTCAAGAGCAAGTAATTGAACTGAACGGATCTTTGGGTGCAGCCGCAATTCTTTCAACTTTAGAATTGCAGATTTCTGACTTTATTGAAGAACCTTATTCCATTCCCGATCGTCTTTCAACCTTTAAAGATAATATTAGTACATTGAGTTCCTGGATGCTGGATTTGCGTAATCAGCCGGTTCAGTTCGATAAGCTGGTGTTCAGTGGTAAAGGAATTGAAGCTTCTCGACAAACTGCAACTTTCTGGGAAAGTTTTTGTCATGAAGTGCGAGCTTTCTGGTCTTCTTTTGTAGATGACTATACCTCTGTTGGTGCAGCAGGTGAGTCCGGCCGTAATCTTACTATTTGGGTTGGTACCGGTCGTGACCAGGCGATGGTATTGAAAACTCTGTGCGATAACTATTTTACCCCCGAAACCGGAATTTCCGTAAACGTTGGTTTGGTGCCCTTGGGCATCCTCTCTAAAGCAATCATTGCCGGCCGTGGTCCTGATATTGCTTTGCACGTGGGTCGTTCGGAGCCTATGAACTTGGGTGTTCGTGATGCGGTTTATGATTTATCGCAGTTTAAAGATTATGAAGAGGTAGTCACCCGATTCAGTAATTATGCTATGGTTCCCTATACCTTGAGCACGGTTGATGATAACGGCGAAAAAATTAACGAGGTATATGCCTTGCCTGAAACCCAAAACTTTAGCATGATGTTCTATAGAACGGATATTTTTGCTGAACTTGGGATCAGCGTGCCCAAAACATGGGAAGATTTTGATGATATTCTTCCTTATATTCAAGCTAATAATATGACAGTTGGTTTGGATTCTCACTTGGCAGAAACCGCTCCCACTACCGGCGGTGTGTTCTACACATTCATTCTCCAGGATGGCAATCTGCCCTACATGGAAAACGGTACGGTTACAAACTTTACTGAGCAATATTGCATTAACGCATTTGAAAAATGGACTCGTTACTATCTCCAATATGACTTGCCTACCGACTATAGCTGGTATACCCGCTTCAGAAACGGTGAGATGCCGCTGGTTTTGCAAGCTTATTCCAATATTACTTATTTACAAGAATCCGCTCCCGAATTAAACGGTTTATGGGAGGTTGCTCCGATTCCCGGAACTTTGGATGAAGAAACCGGTATTATCAACCGTTCGGAAGAATCTACCGGTATGAGTGCTTGTATGATTGTTTCCAGAACTATCGATAAGGCGGACGATCCTGAGCAAAAACTGAACGATGCTTGGGAGTTTATGAAGTGGTGGACTTCTGCAGATATTGCTGCTGATTACGGCAACCGTGTAGAAATGGCAATTGGTTCCGTAGCAAGATATACCACCTCTAATCTGGAGGCTTTTGAGAAGATTAAATGGTCCTCTGAAGAAGCAAAAGCAATCAAAACCCAGCGCGAATGGGTACGTGAGATCCCCGAGTTGGTTGGCGGTTACTATGTTGGCCGTAACTTGATTAATGCATTCCGTAATGTAACCAACAACAGCGCAAACCCGAGAGAAAAGCTATTCTATTATAATGAACAGATTAATGAAGAGATTTGGCGGAAACGCTCCGAATATCATTTGTCTGTTCCGGAGGAGGCGAAAGACTAATGGCTACAACTAAACAACGTGAAATTGAATTGTTGAAAAAGAAAAAACTGACCTTCTCTGAAAGAGCCGCCTTAACCTGGCGGGAGATGAAAGACAACAAGATCAATTATTTGATGCTTTTGCCTTTCATGGTATTCTTTACCTTATTTACTATTATTCCCATCGGCGCCTCCGTTGTTCTTTCTTTTACCCGCTATGATATTCTAAATGCTCCTGTTTTCATTGGATGGGATAATTATCTTAGAATGTTTCTGGAAGACAGCGTGTTCCTAATTGCATTGAAAAACACATTGAAATTTGCAATTATTACCGGTCCGGTCAGTTATTTATTGTGCTTTATCTTTGCATGGTTTATCAACGATCTTCCCTCAATTGCAAGAGCGTTCTTTACCGTGGTGTTCTATGCACCTACCTTGGCAAACATCTATTTTATTTTCCAATACTTATTTAGCAGTGATATGTACGGTCTTATCAACTCCGTAATGATGAACTTGGGGCTGTTGGATGAGCCGATTGCTTGGCTTAAAAATACCAAGTACATGCTGAATATCGTTATTATTGTTCAATTGTGGTGTTCGCTGGGTACCGGCTTCCTTTCCTTTGTTGCAGGTTTGCAGAACTTGGATCCGTCCTTGGCAGAGGCCGGCGCAATCGACGGTGTGCGAAATCGGTTTCAGGAACTGTTCTTCATCACCCTGCCGCAGATGGGCGGTATGCTGATGTTTGGTGCGGTTATGCAGATCGCTTCTTCCTTTGCGGTAGGCGGCATCTCGTCTGCGTTGCTTGGATTCCCGTCGGTAGACTATGCGGGCCACACGTTAACGCTGCATATTTCCGACTTTGGTCATACCCGGTTTGAGTTGGGCTATGCTTCGGCTATTGCGGTCGTGCTGTTCTTGATCATGATCCTTACCAAGGTATTGATCAATAAATTGCTTGCCCGCTTCTCACATGATTAAGAAAGGAGAGTGAACAAAAATGTCAACAAAACTCAGAAGAACAAAGGCATCCGTTGTGGGCGATATTTCGACCTATCTTTTGCTCGCTCTCTATGCTGCATTTATGTCGCTTCCCTTGTTTTATGCGATCGTGCAGTCTGTGAAGCCTTATAATGAACTGTTTATTTTCCCGCCTCGGTTTTTCACAAAAAATCCCACGCTGATGAACTTCAGAAAGTTATTTGATTTAACCTCTACTTCCTGGGTTCCTTTCTCAAGATACGTTTTTAATACAGTTTTGAATACCGTTGTAGGTACGGTGATCCATATCATTTCGGCTGCAATGTGTGCTTACCCCTTAGCAAAGAATAAGTTTCCCGGTAAAAGCCTCATTTTCAATTTGGTTGTTTGGTCCTTGCTGTTTACCGGCGGTGTTACCGAGATACCTGTTTATTTGGTAATGTCCTATTTGGGGATCATTGATACATATTTTGCTTTCTGGTTGCCGGAAATCGCTGCTACTATGGGCGTATTCTTGCTGAAACAGAATATGGAACAAATTCCCAATGCAATGGTGGAAGCAGCCCGAATTGACGGGGCAGGGGAGTGGAAGATCCTTTGGTCCATCGTTATGCCGTCTATCAAACCGGCATGGTTGACCCTTGCTATCTTCTCCTTCCAGCGGAACTGGAATGCAACATCTGCTTCCTATATTTATACTGAAACATTAAAAACACTGCCTACTGCACTTAGCCAGATCACTGCTGCCGGTAGTGTGGCTCGTGCCGGTGAGGCATATGCCGCATCCGTTTTGATGATGATTCCGCCAATCATATTCTTTATCTTTGCACAAAGTAGCACAGTAAAGACGATGGCACATGCTGGTATTAAGGGTTAAGGAGGTGCTTATTATGAAAAAGAATTTCGTGAAAATAGGCGCCGTTGCTATGATTATGGTAATGCTGGCTTCTATGCTGGCGATGCCTTCATCGGCCTATATCGCATTTAATACCTATAACTATGATTTCTACGGTGAAACAGTTGTTACCCCCTCCGGTTATACCCCCGAAGCGACTTATTACAGCGATGATCTGGGGATAGACGAACTTACCCATGCAATGGATCTTTATGTGAGCCCGCAAAACGAGATTTATATCTTGGATTATTACGGGAGTGAAAGTGAGCCTCGCTTACACATATTTGATTCTAATTTTAAACTGATCAAAACACTTTCTACCCTTACTGCTAATGGCAATCCTTATCATAAAGTCGGAGGCCAAGCGGGTCTTAGGAAGACAATGACTAGACCCAACTCCTTGGCCCACAGAACGACATGGCTACGATCCGACTTAGTGAAAGTGAGCCTCGCTTACACATATTTGATTCTAATTTTAAACTGATCAAAACACTTTCTACCCTTACTGCTAATGGCAATCCTTATCATA